>RFNU01000109.1 GCA_009927065.1 bacterium
AGATCAAATTTCTGAGGGTCTTGCGTACACTCAGAAAGAGAAGCTCGCCTCACTTGCCGAAAGTGTAGAGTTTGAAAGTGAAGCAGAATATCGTGAAAAACTGGAGACACTAAAGGAATCTTATTTTCCAACAAAAATGATTTCTCCATATGCTAAAACCGAAACCCTTTCTGAGGGATTAGATTCGGCACCAGAATCTGTTTCAGGTTCTATGGTTGCATATCTAAACACACTTTCAAAATTTAGCAAATAATTGAATTTAACATAATTCAAACACAAACATTCACTTACAAAAGGTAAAAGCAAATGTTCCAATCCGAACAATTGCAGAACAAGTGGGCACCACTTCTCGACTATGAAGGTCTTGATTCAATCAAAGATTCTCATCGTAGAGCAGTAACCGCAGTTCTGCTAGAAAACCAAGAAAGATTTTTAAGAGAGCAATCCTCATTTGATAATGGTTCATTATCAATGTTGATGGAGTCACCAACCAACAGTGGCAATGCTGCTGGTGCTTCTGGTGCTTTTGGTGGTAGTGCTGCTGCTGGCGGACCTACTGCTGGTTTTGATCCCGTATTGATTTCACTCATCCGTCGTTCAATGCCCAACCTGGTCGCATATGACCTTGCTGGTGTACAACCAATGAGTGGTCCTACTGGACTCATTTTCGCAATGCGTTCACGCTACACCAACCAGTCTGGAACCGAAACATTCTTCAATGAAGTAGATTCTGCATTCTCTGGTGAGGATGGTGGATTTGATGCAACTGCAGGATTCAGTGATGCTGCTGCTGGTATTGGTACTACTGCTCAAAGTGGAACCAACCCTTCAGTTCTTAATCCCGTTGGTACTGCGACTTCTACTGCCTATAATGTAGGTCAGGGAATGGTTACTGGTGATGCAGAAAATCTTGATGGTACTACGACTAATGCGTTCAACCAGATGGCATTCTCAATCGAGAAAGTCACTGTTACTGCAAAGTCACGCGCACTGAAAGCTGAGTATTCATTAGAACTCGCACAAGACCTTAAGGCAATCCACGGTCTGAATGCTGAAGCGGAATTGGCAAACATTCTCTCAACAGAGATTCTTGCGGAAATCAACCGCGAAGTTATCAGAACCATCTACAAGGTTGCTGAGCAAGGCGCTGTTCAAAATACAGCAACTGCTGGTATCTTTGATCTTGACGTTGATTCCAACGGTCGTTGGTCAGTTGAGAAGTTCAAGGGTCTACTATTCCAAATCGAGCGTGATGCTAACGCAATTGCACAAAGAACTCGTCGTGGAAAGGGCAACATTGTAATGTGTTCTGCTGACGTTGCTTCAGCACTCACAATGGCAGGTGTGCTCGATTATACTCCTGCTCTAAATTCTAACCTAAACGTTGATGACACTGGCAATACTTTTGCTGGTACTTTGATGGGCAAATTCCGTGTATATATTGACCCATATTCTGCTAACCTGACTTCTGCTAACGCAACTCCAGGTAACCAGTATTATGTGGTTGGTTATAAGGGTTCTTCCCCTTATGATGCCGGACTCTTCTATTGCCCCTATGTACCTCTCCAAATGGTTCGTGCCGTTGGTGAGAATTCCTTCCAACCAAAAATTGGCTTCAAGACCCGTTATGGTCTCGTTGCTAACCCATTCGCAGAAGGAACTAATCAGGGTCTCGGAAGACTTCTAGTTAATGCCAACCGTTACTATCGTAGAGTTGC
>RFNU01000107.1 GCA_009927065.1 bacterium
GTCATAATACCTCTTGACGTATGAAAGTCTGGTTTCTTTGGGATATTCCGCAAATATTGTGAGTGCGATCATAACGTACATGAACTGAGGAGTTTCATAAACTCCACCAGTGCTACGATCTTGTACAAGATACTTATCAACTACCTGACGCAATCCTGCGTAGGTAAATAGATAATCACGATCATGACGAATAAAAGAATTTACAGTATCAATCTCTTCCTTGGAATATTTATTGTAAATATCAGAATCATAAACTTCTGCGTTAACGCAATCCGTAATATGTTTCTCAAGATGTGGAAGTTCCTGCATCTTTCCATAAAGTTGCTTACGAACCGCAAAGAGAAGCAGACGGGCAGCAACAAATTGATAGTTTGGATGTTCTAAATCAATCAAATCTGATGCAGAACGAATCAAAATTTCCTGAATTTCTGAAGTTGTAATGCCATCATAAAACTGAATACCAGACTGTATCTCAACTTGTGATGCAGAAACTCCGGCAAGATTTTTACATGCTTCATCAACCATTAAATGCATCTTATCAAGATCTATTTGCTCAACATGTCCACTTCTTTTTTTAACCTTAATACCGTTGCTCATATTTTTTTCCAGGTAGTAAATTTAAGTGTTGCTTCTAATCCTACATATGTATTTGATTCAATCATTTCCTTAACGTTGTGTCCAGAAAGAATCATATCATTAATATCTTTTTCGTGAATATTATTGGGCCAGATTACAACTTTTTCTCCACGATCAATGCACTTTGAGATTCTTGAGTGAATTTCAGAATTTCGTGGTTCATTATCATAGATCCACACAGGATCACAAATCCCCCACTTACTAATATCACCATCAGCTCCGCACAGAGCAATCGCATTTGAAAGGAATGTGGAATCAAATGGTCCTTCAGTAACATAAACAGTTTTGTCTTTTTTGACATCATCAAGTCCATAAATTTTTGGTGCATCTTCGTAGAGCATTATAGTAATATATTTAATCTTATTAATACCCAGTGCTCTTCCCTGAAATCCAATCAAGTTCTTTTCATAAAACATTGGAATAATGATCCTTGGTTCATCATACTTCGTATCATCAAAGGTTTGTTTAAGAGAATTTGTCCATTTCTTAAACTTTTCGCATAATAAAACTTATCTGGATTTAATTTTCTACCTTGTAAATATCCAGATGCACTTGAGTTTTCAGATGCTCTTGGTAAATCTATCTTTGATTTGAATTCAGGAGTCTTAAATTCAAATTTAGGTTCTTCAACCACAAAGTTTTTACCAGTGTGTCCTTCTTTAAACTTCTCAAAAGAATATTGTTTATGAATCTCTACATCAATCTGTTTTAGAAAATTACTAAAAGAGATGTTAATACCACAATTGTGACATTTGTAGTTTGTATTGTTTTTGACCTGATACAAATACCCTCGTGCCTTACTTTTGTTTTTTTGAGAATCTCCACAAATCGGACAACGAAAGTTATAAAGATTATTTTTGACTCTTTTAAACTTCTGAAAACGAGCGGAAATCAGATTGATGTATTTTACATCAATAAAATCCATAATAAAAAGATAATCATTAATACCAGTATAACAGATTATCAAATTTTGTCAAGACATAGACTTGTAATGATTGCTGTCCACTTGACAATTGAATTGGTAAGTTTTTGAAGAGAATAGAGTGTTGTCTTCTTTTGAGTTTTCATTGGTGAGAATACCAACACTCTTTTATTTATTTTAACATGAGTTTGATTTTATTTTGTTTGTTGAGAAATACGCCCCTCTCTCATTTGATGCATTTCAGAAGGAGTCCACCAACCAGAAGCAAGTGTTGAAAATGCAGCAGCTAATACTGCCAATAAAATTCCACACCCAACAGTCATCCATTTGATTTTTGAAATTTCACCAACTTGTCCTTCTAAACTATCAATTCTATCCGATGTTTTTTTATGCTCTTTTTGATTTTCTTCTTTAAGGTTATCAATCATTTTTAAAATTAAGTCATCGGTTCTTTGTCCATATTCAATCTTTTCATCGTGAACTGCAAGCATTTTAATCACATTTGTATTAACTTCACTCAATTTTTGAATTGCATCATCAAGTTTGTTGACTATATTTGCAAAGTCAGCAAACTTTTGTTCTAATACGGCAACTTTTACGATTTCTTCTGACATTTTTTTAAGAGCAAAGTTATATTTTAGATAAGGAGCACTTTGCAATTATTAATTATCATCCGTGATTATTTATTCTTTAAATAATCTAACCAAGGTTTTCTCTTTCCCTTAAAAAACTTTTTTGGTTTCATTGTAGAATCAAATCCGGCAACCGGTTTCCTTGTGGATCTGCAGATCCACTAAATCCACCTTGAGAACCTGGAGCATTTGCCCATATTTTCTCTAATAATAGAAATTATTTTATTCAGTATCTTTTTTTCCATTATAGATTTTGTAAAGTTCTTCTAGACAATCTAAATCAACCTGAATATTATGAATATCTGATTTTGGATACTCTGGGAGTTTTCCTAAAAAAATAATAAAACTTTTAATAGAAGACCAAAGTTCTTTTTCAATTTTAAAAAATAACATTGGTGTTGTTGCCTCACCAAAAATATTATAAAGAATAATGAAATGATTTAAAAGAAGATGAATTTTTAGTTCATCTCCATTCTTATATTTTCGTAGCAACCTTTTAATATATTTAAAATGATTTAAATCTTTATCAAAATCTTCTTTTGTTACTGCCTGTGGGTTTTCATAATTTTTAACTGCGAAGAGAAGAAAATTGTCGCTATTCAATTCATTAAAAATCATATATCATATTGCAGGTGGATAGTCAGTATTTCCAGTAGTAATACCCGACATCGCAACAAGAACTTCGCTCTTAACTCTAATATTACCTTCATTATCTCTATAAGTTGTAACTCCAACCCAACCGGCATGAGATAGTTTAAACTTTGTTGATATTGCTGCTTCTGTTCCGGCATCCTCAACACCAATCACAGAAGTTTCATGACCACCAGTGACTCTAGAGAATGTGATGACTGCTGCCGTTGCAATTCCAGCAGAAATGGTAGATGCAAGTGAAACACTAGTGACACCAACTGTTGAAACTATTCTAGTGTTGGCACCACTGACAAATGTGTCTCCTGCAATAACACCAGTCAAAGAATTGACAAAAACTATATTTGTTCCAATACCAGCATTTGTAGTTGCCGCAGAAACTAATACTGTGATAGTTTCAGTATCTCCGCCACCGGATTGATTTAGATGACTATCAAGAACTGCAAATTTTGGAGATTCACTAATCTGGAACTGCACTCCAGAAATTGCTGCTCCACTCAACCCTGCGGTTGATGCGATTGATAATTGAGTTGTGCTTGCAATTCCAACAATTACAGCATCTCCAAGGTGATTATTAAATGCTGCTCCAAATCTAATTACATCACCAGTTTTAGCAGCACCAACATTTCCAAAGGTAGTACCACTACCAGTTACAACAAGAGTGCTATAATTTAAAGATACTGTTCCACCAGAACCGACATTATCATTGTTTCCCCAGAGTGCCATTCTTTTTACCTTTAATTCGTTAATCTAAAAAGTATTTATAAAAAAAGAGACCTCGTTAATTGGAGAGTCTCTTTATTTTTTTGCAATAGTCATCAAGACATTTCTGACAAATTGATAAACACTATTTGCCTTTATGTTTTGATTTTGCCCAATGTACTCCGATAAGGAGAATAACAGTCCAAAGGCAACTGTGAATCCCCAGTTTGCAAGAAAGCAAGCAATCACTTACAGTTTTTCAGAAGAGCAACTCTTACAGTAGAGGCAATTACATCATCAATATCATTGTCAGTGGTCTTTACATAACGGTCAATCAAATCTACAACCAGTTTCTTTACCTGGCAGGAATTGAGAAACTGAAACAAAATTGGCTTAATTAAATTTACTACATTTGCCATTTTAAAAATCCTATTACAACAATTCTATTTA
>RFNU01000034.1 GCA_009927065.1 bacterium
ACTTCTTATGAGGTAAAACCATCACTAAATTCAGATCATTTCTGGAAGTTTGGTGAAGGAAAGACTCTGAAAGTAGTAGAAGAATATATTAAGGGAACTTACCGTGGACACTATGCCTCTGATAAGTCAAAGGTTCAGGTTCTGGATATGATTGATGCGATTGACGATGGAGTTCCCTTCTGCCGCGATAATCTCATTAAGTATTCTTCTCGTTTTGGTAAGAAGGATGGAATGTCAAAACTTGATGCTCTGAAGATTATACATTACGGTGTTCTTTTATATCATTTTGCCGGATTTAATAATGAAACTCAAAAATCAAACTATGAAACTTTCTGATAAAACACTGTCACTGCTGAAGAATTTTTCGTCTATTAATCAATCAATTTTGTTCAGGCAAGGAAACAAACTTCGCACTATTTCTGTGATGAAGAATATTCTTGCCGAAGCAGAGATTACCGAAGAGTTTCCAAAGGACTTTGGTATTTACGATCTAAACCAATTCCTAAATGGACTTAATCTTCACCAAAATGCCGAATTGGATTTTGATAATGATGGTTATGTGGTGATTCGTGAAGGTAAAATGCGATCCAAGTATTTCTTTGCTGATCCAAGTGTAATCGTGATTCCACCAGATAAAGAAATTACTCTTCCGAGTGAGGATGTGTGCTTTGAGTTGAATACTCAACAGTTAGATAAGTTACTCAAGGCATCTGCGATTTATCAACTTCCCGACCTTTCTGCTGTTGGTGATGCAGGTGTGATCAAACTAGTAGTAAGAGATAAAAAGAATGACACGTCAAACAATTTTTCTATAGTAGTTGGAGAAACCGATAGTGTCTTTACATTTAACTTTAAAGTAGAGAATATCAAGATTCTTCCTGGTGCCTATGAGGTTGTCATTTCACAAAAACTTTTATCACGATTTACGAGCACCGACAGAGATTTGAAGTATTATATTGCTATGGAGCCTGATTCTACTTTTGAATGAATATCTTCGTCACATCTCCATTTCCTGCCGAGAGTGCCACTTGTCTTCCAGATAAACACGTAGTTAAGATGCCCTTAGAGTGCTGCCAAATGCTCTCCATCGTGGCATCAGAAAAATGGGGGCACGGATATGGAACTCTTCCCAAGACCGATGGAACCCCCTACAAGACAGAGAAGGGTGCCTTCCGTAATCACCCTTGTACTCAATGGGCAGCAAAGACTATTGATAATGCCTATTGGTTAATCAAGTGGGGAATGAACTTGTGTGATGAATATACTTTGCGGTATAATAAAACTCATTCGTGCTACAAAACTCTTGTAGATGCCTATTACATCTTTCCTAAAGGTAAGATTGATAAAGTGACTCCATTTGTTCGTGCTATGCCTGATGAATATAAACTTGACGATAGCATTGACACTTTTACTGCTTACAAAAGATACATCGCATCTAAACCTTGGGTGAAGGATAACTATCTTCGTATGCCTCAAAGGCGTCCAGAATGGGTATGACGTATAAAAAAGGTGACTTTTTTCTTGACAAGGATACACTTAAATTGTATATTTTTGATGGGAATGAGTGGTGGGAAATTATCCCAAGTTCTGAATTGAAAAAACCTGAATGG
>RFNU01000116.1 GCA_009927065.1 bacterium
TTTCCTTCCGAAAAAAGAAGGCTTGTTGAAAAAAAGCTTGGGATCTTTGGTTTTTGCGGTAACTGATCAAAAAATGAGCTTTTTATTAACAATATATATATACAAACTAATAATAAATCTAAGAGTCTATATCTCTAGATCATAATTATATATATATTATTTATATAGGACCCGGTTTTCTGTGGATAACTCGATTTTTTTATTAAAAATCAAAACTCTAGCCTGTGGATAAGTCTGTGGAGAAGTATGTGGATAAAATGTGGATAAGATTAAGCTAACTGGCTAACAATAGGATCTTTTCAAGTTATCCACACGTTGTCCACATGAAATCCACAGACTTATCCACATTTACGTTGAAATTTTTCTAACTTCAGCTTAAACTGTGCACATGGTCGTTTTTGCATGCTTAAATAAGTTATTTCACAAGCGTTTTATATAGAGGTTTTGCAAGTATAATGAATTTTGATCAAGCTAGCTTATGGAATCAGTGCCTTGATTATCTTCAAGAAGTTATTCCGACCACAGCCTTTACATCATGGATTTGTCCTTTACAGGTTCAGCAAATTGGTCAAACCATATTACTTGGCGCTCCTAATCGAATAGTGATGGAAGAGCTGAGATCTTCTTATCTTCTACTTATCGAATCATTTTTTAAAGAAAATTATCCGGATAAAATTAAAGCATTAAAGATTTTCATTATTGGTGATGAATCAATCCCACAGCCTTCTAACAATAAAATTAACTTTTCTTCAAGCAATCTTCTTGCTCGGCTCGATAGTACGCCACCAGATCCGATGGCTAATGAGCTTAATCCTGAATTTACTTTTATCAATTTTGTTATAGGAAAATCCAATCAATTGGCAGAGGCGGCCGCAGAACAGGTGGCTCAATCCCCAGGAATAGCCTATAATCCGTTATTCCTTTACGGGGGGGTTGGCCTTGGCAAAACTCATTTGATGCAAGCGATTGGTAA
This sequence comes from bacterium, assembly GCA_009927065.1. Taxonomy (GTDB): domain Bacteria; phylum Pseudomonadota; class Gammaproteobacteria; order Berkiellales; family Berkiellaceae; genus LLD-282. The sequence goes on from RFNU01000116.1 coordinate 974, forward strand.
TAAAATCAAAGAAACTAAGCCGCACCTAAACGTTCGTTATTTACACTCCGAGCGATTCGTTGCTGATATGGTAAAAGCTATTCAGTCAAATACACTAGATGACTTTAAAACATCTTACCGCACTATTGATATTTTAATGATTGATGATATTCAATTTTTTGCAGGGAAAGAAAGATCCCAAGAAGAATTCTTCTACACATTCAACAATTTAGTTGAGATGAAACAACAGATCATCTTAACAAGCGATCGTTTTCCTAAAGATCTTGGCGGTATTGCTGATCGTCTCAAATCAAGATTTGGTTCTGGTTTGACAGTAGCTGTCGATCCCCCCGATCTAGAAACCAGGGTAGCTATCTTGTTGAAAAAAGGAGAAATAATGAAAATAGATTTGACTTCGGAAGTTGCTTTTTATATAGCACAGAATGTCCGTTCAAATATTAGAGAGCTTGAAGGAGCTTTAAAGCGGGTTATTGCCCATGCTCGGTTTATGTCTCGCGCAATATCGATAGAGTTAACGCAACGAGCCCTCAAAGATATTGTAGCGGCTCAAGAGCGTTTGACTAGCTTTAGCAATATTGTACAAGTGGTTTCAGATCATTTCCGGATCTCGATAGATCAGCTTTTATCGCCAAGCAGGCAAAAGCGCTTTGCTTGGCCCCGGCATTTAGCAATAGCGCTGTGCAGAGATTTATCATCTTTATCCCTTTTGGAAATAGGAAGAGCTTTTGGTGGAAGAGATCATACAACTATCATGCACGCTTGCAGGAAAATAGATCTCTTGCGTGAAAATGACGCTGACGTTGCAAAAGAATATAATATGCTAATAAGGCAGCTTTCTCATTAAGGAATTTTACTATGCAGCGATTTATCATAAAAAAACGAATTCTAATCGATGCTTTAAGTAAAGTTATTGGATCCGTTGACAAAAAACAAATACATCCAATACTATCAAACTGTTTAATCAGGTTAAGTAAAACAGGAATTTTAACTATTATTGGTAGTGACTTAGAGGTTCAGGTTCAAGTAAAAAAAAATATTGACGTTGATTTAGATCAAGAAATAGCGCTAACCTTGCCCGCAAAGAAAATATATGATTTTTGTCGAGCGTTAGGCGAAGAGGCCACTTTAAACTTTACCATAGAGGATCGAAGGGTTGTTTTAACCACACCCGAATCAAAATTAGAACTCTCCTCTTTTGATGCTGCGAAGTTCCCCCAACTATCTGGTGATTGTCGAGAGATTATGAGTATAAAGATCAATCAAAGACTACTCAGGCAGGCAATAGACTCAATTAGCTATGCTATGGCGATAGCAGATATACGGTATTACCTGAATGGACTTTTGTTTCAGATCGAGGGACAAGAGCTTACGCTGGTGGCTACTGATGGGCATAGACTTGCTTGCACAAACCTAACTTGCTCTCTCATGCCCGGCGCCAATCAGCGTTTAACAGCTATCGTTCCCAGACGGGCGATCCTTGAGCTCTCGAAATTATTAGAGCAAGTAGATGAAGAGGTTGATCTTGTTTTTTATCCTCAGTTACTTGCGGTTCAAATAAATGAACTAGCATTTTCATGTAAGCTTATTGAGGGCAAGTATCCTGATTATAAGCGAGTCTTGCCAAAAGATTTACCATATAAAATACAACTAGACAGAGATCAACTCAGACAAGGGCTAGGACTGATACAGCCGATATTGTCTAGTAAAGACAGAGGGGTTTTATTAACTTTTTCAGAGAAGACTGTTGAAATAAAAGGAATAAACAATGAAAATGAACAGGTGCTTGTAGCGTTGCCCATACAAAGTGGAGTTTCACCGGCATTAAAAATAGGTCTTAACATTAATTATTTGAGTGATTTTATACATGCAACAAAATCCAAATTTTTCTGGATTTCTTTACAGGACGACTCAAAAGGGGTGGTTTTGACTTATGATGGGCCTGGGTTTTATGTTGTTATGCCTTTACGTTTATAACGGTGCTAGGGTCTTGTTAAAAACTTAACCGCTTTAGTCGAATGATGGGTTAAGCTGTGATACACTATGTATTTAGAAGAAATCTTAGTGGAAGTAGAACATTGTCTAATCAATCTAATCAAAACTATAATTCATCAAGTATTCGTGTTCTGAAAGGGTTGGAAGCGGTACGAAAAAGACCAGGGATGTATATTGGCGATACCGATGATGGATCAGGCTTGCATCACATGGTCTTTGAGGTGGTTGATAATTCTATTGATGAAGCGCTGGCAGGTCACTGTAAAAAAATCACAGTAACTTTGCACAAAGATGGATCGGTTAGTGTTGAAGACGACGGCCGAGGAATACCTGTTGATATTCATGCTGAAGAACAAAGATCAGCAGCCGAAGTGATTATGACTGTTTTGCATGCCGGTGGGAAATTTGATGATAATTCTTATAAGGTTTCAGGGGGACTACATGGAGTGGGTATCTCCGTTGTTAACGCCTTGAGTTCAGTTCTAGATTTGGTCATCAAAAGAGATGGGTTTGTTTGGCGCCAACAATATAGGGAAGGCGATCCTCAGGGCTGTTTGAAGCGCTGTGAACCCACCGATCAAACGGGTACTTATGTTAGGTTCTACCCCTCATCGGATATTTTTTCTAATATAACGTTTGAGCCTGCCATTATTGAAAAGAGATTAAGAGAGCTGGCCTTTTTAAACGCAGGCATTATTATATCTTTTGAGGATAAAATAAATGCCACCGCTATAACATTTGATCACCAAGGGGGGTTGCCTGGTTTTATTCAATACTTAAGTCAGGCCAAGCATGTCCTCCATAAAACCGTTATTCACGCAACAGTTCAAGATGAAGAAGCGCTAGTGGAGGTTGCTTTCCAATGGAGTGACAGTTATACCGAAAATCTTTATTGTTTTACAAATAACATCCCTCAGCGTGACGGCGGAGCTCACTTGAATGGATTTAAAAGCGGCTTAACCAGAACAATCAATGCCTATATGGAAAACGAAGGGTTTCTGAAAAAAATAAAACTAGAGCCTACTGGAGATGATGCGCGAGAAGGTTTGACCGCGATAGTTTCGGTTAAAATATCAGATCCAAAGTTCTCGTCTCAAACAAAAGAAAAACTTGTTTCTAGTGAAGTGAAAAAAATAGTTGATCAGGCTATTTCTACGGTTTTAAGCGCGTTTTTAGCCGAAAATCCATCAGATGCGCGAATGATTGTTGATAAAATAATAGAGGCTTGTCGCGCTAGAGAAGCTGCTAAAAAAGCTCGAGAAATGACTCGTAAAAAAAACGCACTAGAAATATCATCTCTACCCGGGAAGTTGGCTGATTGTCAGGTAAATGATCCTGCATTGTCAGAGATCTTTGTAGTGGAGGGCGACTCTGCGGGCGGGTCAGCAAAACAAGCCAGAGATAGAAAAACACAGGCTATTTTGCCTTTACGAGGTAAGATTTTAAATGTTGAACGTGCCCGGTTTGATAGAATTTTAAGCTCGGAGCAAATCGGAACATTGTTGATCGCTTTAGGGTGTGGGATAGGTAAAGATGATTTTGATATAGCAAAGCTTCGCTACCATAAAATCGTTATTATGACTGATGCTGATATTGATGGCGCTCATATTCGAACATTACTCCTTACATTTCTTTATAGACAGTTGCCTGATTTAATTTTGGCTGGATACGTTTATATTGCTCAGCCTCCTTTATATAAAATCAGATATCAAGGTAAAGATAAATATTTAAAAAATGAGCAGCATTTAATGACTATTATGGCGGAAGTGATATTAAACATGAAAGCCGAAAGCCATGATCAGCAGTATTCGCTTGGCCAGCATGAGCTGGTGCAGGCTTACGAAGGTTATTTGAAATTAAAAAGCATATGGGTAAGCGGCTTAGTTTCTTTAGTGGATTTGTTTGTTTACTTAGAAAGTGGAGATCCTGAGCTTACTCTTGCAATGATAGAAGATGGCGTAATAAGGGTTCAAGCACAATCAGAGTTAATTGTATTAGAGTTGTCCAGGCAGCAAAAAGAGCTTCTGAAAAACCTAGTCCCTGTATTAATTGGTTGTAAAAATGGTTGTCGAGTGGCTTTTAAAAGTCAGGTTAAGTCAGCAGAGAGCTTTTTGGACTTAGTGCAGCTGATTGCTGAATGGGCTAAATTAGAGCTAAAAATTCAACGGTTCAAGGGTCTTGGAGAAATGGATCCAGAGCAGTTATGGGATACTACTATGGACGCTTCCCGCAGAACATTATTGCAAGTACGAATAGAAGATGCTGCTGAAGCCGACAAAATGTTTTCAACATTAATGGGTGATGAAGTAGAACCTAGGAGAATTTTTATCGAAGAAAATGCTCTAAAAGCAGAACTAGATCTTTAACAAAAAAGGGGGTTCAGCAAGAGCCTCTAGCTTTTATTGAGCAATAAATTCAATAAAGTCTGCACATCAATGTTCCATGTGGAACATTTTAGCGCATGATATTTCAATTTTTTCTTAACAAACAGTAATAAAGACCATCTTGCTCATTTGAGGGAATAATCTGGATCCCGTAACTTGTTCTGACCCCTCTGCTCAAAGTAAAAGGCTCTGTTTTGAAATCAAGGTTATTGGATAAAAAATCTTTTACTACTTCATCATTCTCTATAGAAGATAACGAGCAAGTGCTATAAAGAAGATAACCTCTGCTTTTAAGACAAGAAGACGCATTTTGGAGTATTTTTTTTTGAATGTTACTGGATTTTATTAAATCTACAACAGTTTTATTCCATAAAATGTCAGGGTGCCTTCTAATTACACCGGTGCCACTACATGGTGCGTCAACTAAAATAAAATCAGCTTTTTCATCCAGGGTGGCTGTGGTCCAGTCGTGATTAAGTATTTTAGCTTCATGAGAATTGTTCTGAAAAACACGATTAATATTAGCATTCATGCCATCTAAGCGAATTTCATCATTGTCTGTTAAAGTAAAATGCGATGTTGACCAGCGCTTCATCAATGCCGTAGCTTTACCGCCGGGAGCGGCACAGGCATCAATAACATGGATCGGCTGTTCTATTTTATCGATAGCCTCGATAAGACTTTGAGAGGCAATATCTTGATATGAAATATAGCCTCTTTGAAACAAAGTCTCTGTTTCAGGAGTCGAGTATTTCAGAAGAACTGCATTTAATGGGGAGGCCGATTCTTGTATAATCAACTCTGAATGAATCATCCTTAAGGCATCTGGATTATCGATTCTTAACCAAAGTGGAGGGTGTGAGAAAAAAACCTTAAAATCTAAAGAGGGGGTTTCTTGAAGCAGATGATGAAGCACGTTCTCATCAGATAGTGTTTTTTGCACATTCTGCAATATTAAGTCTAAACTCGGTAAGTCTTTAAGAAAAGCAAGAGCTGGTTTTAATAACCATTGTAATCTGGCTTGAAGAAGAGTTGTTTTTAAATCTTGGCTAACATGATAAAAAGGTTGTTTGTGAATTAATAATTCTTGTGTAGAGACCATAAGGATGGAACAGGCCAGTTGGCAAGATGTTTTTTTTGAAAGCTTATGCATTTTTTCTGCTATTACATGAAACAAAATAAAGGCATAGCGCAAAGTTACAAGGAGTTGCCGTTTCTCTTCTTTTTTTAAACCCAAAGATCCTAATTCTTTCAGGTTGGGAATGTGTTTTTGTGTGAAAAAATATTTTTTTATGAGTAAAGGGATTTTAAAGTTCATGATTAAAAGCTAGAGGGTTATGGTAAAGCCAGTGATTTTTGTCTTGCAGGCTGTCAGTTATATTGAAATCCTTTTTGCCCTCAAATTGAATGTTGAGTATTTTAAGCCAGGAGTCCTTTGTTTTAACCAAAAGGGTTTTTTCATGAATTTTTGTTTCACCTGGAGTAAAAGATCCCGATTCAAAAAAATCAGCAAAGGCTAGGTTATTGATTTTTATACGCTGGCCTTTTTTGTCGAAACAAAACAATCCTGGCCAGCCTTTGAAAGCCCTATACTGATCTAATATTTTTTTGCTAGTTCTATTCCAAAGAACAAGACCGTCAGTTTTTAGTATTTTTGGTGCGTAAGAGGAAACCCCTTCTTGCTCTTTTGGTGTCGTTGGGAAGGATGCTATTGTTGCAATCAGTAAAGATGACCCCACTGTTGATATTTTTTTTGTTAAGGTATAGTGATCATCTTGCTCTTCAATGTGAATTTTATCCATAGCATAAATAGGGCCCTCATCAAGTCCTGGCGTCATGTGGATAATTGTTGCGCCAGTTTCCTTATCTCCATTAAGTATTGAGTGTTGAACTGGGGCAGCCCCCCTCCATGCGGGCAATAAAGAGCCGTGAACATTTAAGGGTGCATATTTGGGCCAATCAAGTAACCATTTGGGAATGATTTTTCCGTAAGCTGCTACAACCAAGAAATCACAAGGATAGTTATTAATTATTGATTGAAAAAAAGATTTCTTTATAGACTCGGGCCTTAATATAGGCAGTTGAAGGCTTTGGGCTAATAAATCTACAGCGCTCTCTTTAAGAACCAAACCCCGCCCAGCTCGTTGTTGAGGTTGGGTTAAAACAAGAATAATATCAAAATTTTCATGTAGCTCGTTTAAGATGGGGCAGGCGAATTCCGCTGTGCCGGCAAAAATAATCTTGGGTTTGTTTTTATAAGTCATCTTACTTTCTTTTGATCGAGGTTAAGTATTTTTTCCATAAAGCGGCTTGTTTTGTTGGTAGGATTCTGTCTGGGAATAAAATACCATCAAGGTGATCTATCTCGTGCTGAATACAGGAGCTTGCCAAGCCGGCATATTCACGCTCATGTGTTTTTTGTGTAGAGTCTAGGTACCGGATTGTAACGGTTTCTGGTCGAGAAACTTTGTGCCAAATGCCGGGAAGTGATAAACATCCTTCGTCCATAGTATGTTTTTTATCACTGAAGCCAATAATTTCAGGGTTAATAATTAATTCCGGCTGCGTTTTATTTTCTGAAAGATCCATAACAAAAAGCCTAACGTGTAAGCCAACCTGGTTTGCAGCAAGGCCAATGCCGCCATTTTCATACATGATTTTAAGCATATTGTCGTAAATATGATCCACGATCTCAAAGTCATTAAAAGGGATAGATTTCGTTCTTAGGGAGGTGTTGGGAAAAGTCTTTAATCCAATTGATGTGTAATCGGCAGGCATTTAAGTTGAATTGTATGTTATCTTGAGATTGATTCTACTTGTAAACAATAAGATAGTAAAGCTTGATGACATTTAGGAAATAAAGCCATGATCATAACAGACCTTAGCGATCTATTCATCAGCAACCTCGCATCGGCGTGAGAGATGTACAATGACTTTAGAAAGAGCGTATTATGTAAGATGTTCTAGCTTTGCCAAGAAGTTTTATCAAACCACTTCCTATTTAAAGTGGCATAAAGAATTATTCTTGTAATAAAAAAAGCGATTTTTTTATTACTAATTGTAAGCAATCCTCACTCACGCTATATTACACCCCTAGGATTATATAAATCACTTGATTCAAGAGATGAGTCGGTCTAGTGAAAAATAAAGAGTGTTGTCGATTCATGAATAAGTTGCTAGTCTTAACTTTATTCAGAGCTAGGGTTTGCAATCGTTTACACATTCGACCAGAAGTTCATTAAAAAAACAGGAAGCCACGTTATGACTTTTCAACTGATGGTCGTAGAATCTCCATCAAAAGCTAAAACAATTCAACAATATTTGGGAAAAGGCTATCAGGTTGTAGCCTCTTATGGGCATATAAGAGATTTGATCCCTAAAGGTGGAGCTGTTAAAGTTGAGGCAGATCAAGTTGTCATGAATTATCAACTGATTGGCAAGAATAAGCAACATATTGATAAAATATGTGAGATGGCCCGGAAGGCTTCTTCAATTTTACTGGCTACTGACCCCGATAGAGAAGGTGAGGCGATTGCTTATCATATTTTAGAGACTTTAAAACAGGATCAAGATTTATCTCAAAAAGAAATTAAGCGCGTTGTTTTTTATGAAATAACTAAGACCAGCATTCAGGCGGCTTTACTAAACGCTAGAGATTTAGACATGAGCTTGGTCGATGCGCAACAAGCTCGCAGAGCTCTAGATTATTTAGTCGGTTTTTCATTGTCACCAGTCTTGTGGCGAAAAGTTAAGCCAGGATTATCGGCAGGAAGAGTGCAGTCACCAGCTTTAAGGCTAATAGCCGATCGAGAGAAAGAGATCATTGATTTTAAAACACAAGAATATTGGACTATACATGGCAAAATAAAACATAAAAAGTCTTCTATTGAGGTGAAACTTGTTAAGTTATCTTCCAAAAAACTAGAGCAATTTACTATTAATACGGAAGAGTTAGCAGAGAAAGCTAAACAGTTAATATTAGAAGAATCATCTAGTACACTAGAAGCAATTGATCTTCAAGTTAAAAGTAGAAAGCGGAGTCCTGCTCCTCCTTTTACAACGTCAACAATGCAGCAGGAAGCTTCGCGAAAGATTAATTTATCTGCATCACAAACAATGCGCGTAGCCCAACAGCTGTATGAGGGGGTTGCGTTTGATGGTGAGCAAAAAGCTCTTATTACTTATATGCGAACTGATTCAGTCTCAATGAGTCAAGAAGCTATTAAAGAAACAAGAGCGCAAATTCGTTCTTTATATGGTAGTGAATATGCCCCCAGCCAGGCAAGAAAATACAAAACGAAAACAAAAAATGCGCAAGAAGCTCATGAAGCGATTAGGCCAACTGATATATCTTTGCAGCCACATGTTATAAAGAAACATTTATCGCAGGATCAATACAAACTTTACAAATTGATTTGGGAGAGAGCGATTACATCCCAAATGAGCGATGCTCTTTATGAAGATCAGATTTTAACCTTAAGAGGCAACATAGGACACGAGTTTGAGGCGCGTCGCTCACATCTACAGTTTGCTGGTTTTTTGCAAGTGTATCAAGAGGGTGTTGATGATCCAATTCACACTGACGATACAAATATTGGCGAACCTTTCGGCATAACAATTGGGCAACAGGTAAGTTTAATAAATATCGAACCTAAGCAACACTTTACCGAAGCACCTCCTCGATTCACAGAAGCGACTTTGGTTAAAGCCTTAGAGTCATTTGGTATAGGCCGACCATCGACGTACTCGAGTATAATATCAACCTTAAAGACCAGATTATATGTTGAAATTAAACAAAAAAGATTTTATCCAACAGATGTTGGAAGTATTGTTAATGACTTCTTAACTAAGTTTTTTGTCACTTATGTGGATTATGCTTTTACCGCAAAAATGGAAGATTTGCTCGATAGTATTTCGACTGGAAGCAAATCATGGATAAAAGTCGTACATGATTTTTGGATACCTTTTACCAAGATAATTAATCATGTAACAGTTAATATTTCAAAAAAAGAAGTTATAGAAGAGAAACTGGATGAAAGCTGTTCATTATGTGGGCATCTCTTGGTGAAGAAATTTGGAAAAGCTGGTCGTTTTATAGGTTGCTCTAATTATCCAGAATGCACATATACTCGTCCCTTTGGTGATGATAAAAAAGAAGAAGTGCCTACGCTTGACAGAAATTGCCCTGATTGTAGTAAGCCGTTGGCTTATAAAAAAGGTCGATTTGGACTTTTTATAGGGTGCACGGGCTACCCTGATTGTCGATTTATAGAGTCCTTAAATAAACCAAAACCCACTAATGTAACATGCCCTGTCTGTCATAAAGGACTCATTGTTCAGAAGAAGTCAAGAAAAGGCACTGTTTTTTATTCGTGCTCAGCTTATCCTGCTTGTAAACTAGCATTATCGGGACATCCTGTTGAGAAACGTTGTTCCAAGTGCGATTATCCTATTTTAATAGAGAAAACAAGCAAAAAAGCAGGGAAGCATCTTGTATGCCCCGTTAAAGAGTGTGATTATACTGAGGCTGACAATGAATCAAGAGATTAATCATCTAGATATTGATGATATCTTTGCTTATCCTACCGAGGGTGTTTGGGGGTTGGGCGGGTGCTCGTTAAGTTTAAAAGCATTTAATAAGTTAAATGACTTAAAGGGGCGACAAGAAAACCAACCAATTATTTTAATCACTTCAAATTTTGAACATATTCAAAGATGGGTTGATTTTGATAAGTTAACTGATAAACAAAAAACATTTTATGCATTAAAGAAAAGTGATTTTATTACTTTCCTTTTGCCGGCAGGACCAACTGCGCCATCTTACTGCTCTTTTAATGGAAAAATTGCTTTTCGTTTAACGAATCATCCGATTGTTGAGAAATTGAGCTTTTATTTTCAAGCCCCGATCTTTTCAACAAGCGCCAACATAACTGGGCATGAAAATCTTTTAAATCCTACGCAAATAAAAGAGATCTTCCCTTCTATTAATATTATTAATGGCTTGGTAGGAGATAAGAAAAAGGCATCGGCAGTTTATGATTTGCAAAAGGATCTTTGGATTAGAAAATAAAAGGAGTGATCCATCATGGACTGCTTTCATAAAAAAGTAATGGGTTTACAAACGATTTTCGCAAATCAAGTTAAGACTATTTTTAATGATCAGTCAGTTTTTGATGAGTGGGAGTCTTCTTTAGGAAGTGGAAGAACAGGTTATTGTGAAGGTACATTAATGGAGAAGGCAGGATTTAATGTGTCTTTTATTCAAGGCAATGCTCTCCCTCCTGCAGCAACAGCTTTTCGCGATGAACTTGCTTGTCAGCCATATAAGGCTGTAGGCTTATCTGCTATTTTGCATCCATATAATCCTAAAATTCCCACAGCTCATATGAATATTAGGCGATTTGAAGTTCTCCGATCTTCAGGAGAACCCATTATTTGGTTCGGTGGTGGATTTGATTTAACGCCTTATTTCCCTATAAAAAAACAAGTGATTAATTGGCATGTTAAAACCAAAGAGTTTTTGGATAAATATGATAAAAGACTTTACTCTTGTTGGAAAAAAGATTGTGACGATTATTTTTATTTAAAGCATCGTCAAGAGTCTAGAGGTGTTGGCGGAATATTTTTTGATGACTTTTTAATGACTGATTTAAATCAGACAACTGAATTAGTATTGGGCGTTGCTGAGTTGTTTATAGATTTATATTTTGATATTTGCTCTTCTAATAAAAGCCTTTTCTTTACAAGCACTGAAAAAGATTTTCAGCTTTGGCGAAGAGGGCGGTATGTAGAATTTAATTTATTACAAGATAGAGGTACTTTATTTGGTTTGCAGTCTCGAGGACGAACAGAGTCTATTTTGATCTCGTTGCCTCCGACAACAAAGTGGATTTATAAAGGAGAGGAGCGTTTTGAACATTTTAACAGGCTGCTGCAACACTATTTAAAGCCAAAAGACTGGATTAAAATGCAAGAAAGTGCTTTTAACTGATGTTGTTCTATTGATTAAAGTAATAAACTAAGAGCTCAACGTAGATCTTAGATTGTTGATTTAATAATGTTAAGTAAAAAATCGCTCGAATAAAGAATTATTAACTTAAAATGTAGTGATAAAACCTGCAAAAAAGTGTTGACAAAAAAAATGGGTAGGGTAGAATACGCTTACTTGACGCACAAAGCGAAGCGAAAGTGGAAGCGAAGTGAGTCGAACGATCTTGAACAACAAAACCAAGCTTGTGATATGTGTGGGCATTAACCCGAAACAATTTTAAACTTAAGAGTTTGATCCTGGCTCAGATTGAACGCTGGCGGCATGCTTAACACATGCAAGTCGAACGGTAACAGGCCTTCGGGTGCTGACGAGTGGCGAACGGGTGAGTAAAGCGTAGGAATTTGCCTCATAGAGGGGGATAACTTGGGGAAACCCAAGCTAATACCGCATACGGCCTAAGGGTCAAAGCTGGGGAAACCTGGCGCTATGAGATAAGCCTACGTCAGATTAGCTAGTTGGTGGGGTAAAGGCTTACCAAGGC
>RFNU01000240.1 GCA_009927065.1 bacterium
GTGTGCCCCGTGGTTGACACCGTGGGGCACGATTATACCTTCGTGATAGACAGTGAAACGGCAGTGTTTTACCGCGGTTGTTGATGGCGTTATGGCGGCGATGCGTATATAAAAATCGATAAGTCCCTAACCTACAGAGGTGACAAAACGAGACCTCTATCTCACACTTATAAAAAATTTCCCAGTGAAAAAAATCTTTCCTCAGAAGTCTTACACACAAATAAAAACTCCATACTGGAATTTCTATAGAGTTGTACTTGCAGGATGGATGATAAGATATCCAAAACCTTTTTTTGTCTTCTTGGGATTTTGTATTGTGCTTATATATAATGCGGTCACAAGATAATTTAAGATAAAAAAATTTCCGGTAAAAATTTTATGACTCAAATCGAAAAAATATATCACATATATGCGGGAGATAGATGTTTATTTCATTCTATCAAAGAAGAAGAATTTAATACAACTTGGTCAACACTTAAGATTATGGTCGGTCTGATGAAAACAGACTATACTATAGAAGACTTGTCGTATGAAGAACTTACATTCAATAAAGATCTGGCACTTCATTCTTCTCATTGACAATTCAAAGGTAAAGGACTAAAATAAAAAATGAAAATGGATTGATTCACTTATGGCAAAAGGATTTACAGTCAAAGCAAATGCACCAAAACCAAAGGAACAGGAATGGGATATTGATGCAATTAAAGAAAGAATGCGTGGAAAGTCAATTGTATTTTGTCTTCCTGGTCGTGGGTGTTCTTTTATTTTTCTCAAGGCATTTGTACAACTTTGTTTTGATCTCGTACAAAATGGAATGAGTATTCAAATTTCTCAAGACTACTCATCAATGGTAAACTTTGCACGTTGTAAATGTCTAGGTGCAAATGTATTACGTGGACCAAAACAAATTCCCTGGGATGGAAAACTTCAATATGATTATCAACTTTGGATTGATAGTGATATTGTTTTTGATTCTCAAAAGTTCTGGCAATTGTGCGATATGGCACTACCCGCAGAAGGAGACGAAAAGGAAATCGTTGGTGGTTGGTATGCCACAGAGGATGGTGTCACAACTTCTGTTGCACACTGGTTAGAGGAAGATGATTTCCGCAGAAATGGTGGTGTGATGAATCACGAAACTGTGGAGAGCATCTCAAAAAGGCGTAAGCCATTCACAGTGGATTACACTGGTTTTGGTTGGGTACTGATTAAGAAAGGTGTCTTTGAAAATCTTGAATATCCTTGGTTTGCTCCCAAGATGCAAGTCTTTGAATCTGGTGCAGTTCAGGACATGTGTGGCGAAGATGTCTCATTCTGTCTCGATGCAAAAGAAGCAGGATTTGAAATCTGGTGTGATCCGCGCATTCGTGTCGGACATGAAAAGACTCGTGTAATCTGATGAAGGAAAAACTTTATAATTTACTTTATAAAGGACGTATCATACATAAAAATCTCACTGCAGAAGACTGTGGTGAGATTCTTCAAGACCTCTCCGAACAGTTTTATGAAGGAGAAGATATTGACCCAGAACTTATTGAACTTGAGGAGGTTTAAATGGCAACAAATAAAAAATCACTGAGTGGTTCAGATGGTATTGAATCCCATTCCAAAAATACTCGACAGGGTGATGGAAGAAATACAAAGTACTCTGCAACCAGCAGAAATAAACCTCGTAAACCACGCAGAGGGCAAGGTAAGTAGATAATATTTCTCAAGGCATTTGAAGACTCTTCAAGTGTCTTTTTAATTCTTATAACTAGTTAAGACTTTTGTTTACTTTATAGAATTGAAATAGAGCGTCCGTCGCTTCTCGCTTGAAGG
>RFNU01000102.1 GCA_009927065.1 bacterium
AAGATATCTTCCCAACTAATATTTCTGCAATTGATCTTTCCTTTGATACATCAGATACGATTGAAGAATTTACTGTTGAATTCCAAGTGAATTATTGGTATCCTGGAGAACCAAACAAAAAGACCAATTAATAGGGTCAATAAATAGTATAAACTGATTAAATAAATTATGGCAAGATTATTTGGATTCTCAATTGAAAATAGTGAACCAGTATCTCCCACTGTGGTTTCCCCCGTTCCTCCTAACAATGAGGACGGGGTTGATCATTATTTAACTAGTGGTTTTTTTGGTTCCTATGTAGATATTGAGGGAGTATATCGCACAGAATATGATTTAATCAAAAGATATCGTGAGATGGCACTACACCCGGAATGTGATAGTGCAATTGAAGATGTTGTAAATGAAGCAATTGTATCAGACACAGATGATAGTCCTATTACGATTGAACTTTCAAATTTAAGCGCAAGTGATGGAATTAAAAACAAAATACGAAAAGAATTTAAATATATTTTAGAACTTTTAGATTTTGATAAAAAATCTCACGAAATTTATAGAAATTGGTATATTGATGGGAGATTATATTATCACAAAGTAATTGATTTAAAGAGACCTGAATTGGGAATTCAGGAGATGAGATATATTGATTCACTTAAGATGAGATATGTTCGTCAGGCAAAAAAGACAGATAATGATAAGTATAAATTATCAAACAGAAATGTTGATAATCCAATGGACTATGAGTTTCCTGAAATTGAGGAATATTTCATATATAATCCAAAAATGACATATCCAACAGGTACTCCAGCACCAGGAGCACTTGGAGGTTCTTCTAGTGGAATCAAGATGTCAAAAGATTCCATTACTTACTGTACTTCGGGTTTAGTAGATCGCAATAAAGGGTCAACTCTTTCATATCTTCATAAGGCAATCAAGTCTCTCAATCAATTGAGAATGATTGAGGATAGTCTCGTAATCTATCGTCTCTCTCGTGCTCCTGAAAGAAGAATATTTTATATTGATGTTGGTAATCTTCCAAAGGTAAAGGCAGAGCAATATCTTCGTGATGTAATGAATCGTTATCGTAATAAGCAAGTGTATGATTCTGCAACTGGAGAAATTCGTGATGATAAGAAGTTTATGGCAATGCTTGAGGATTTCTGGTTACCTCGTCGTGAAGGTGGTAGAGGAACTGAAATCACTACACTTCCTGGTGGACAGAATCTTGGTGAAATCACAGATATTGAGTATTTTAAGAAAAAACTTTTCCGTTCTCTTAAATGTTCCTACATCAAGAATGGATGGAGAAGGTGGATTTAATCTTGGTCGTTCATCAGAAATCTTAAGAGATGAAGTTAAATTTAGTAAATTTGTTGCTCGTTTAAGAAAAAGATTTTCTGTAATGTTTAGTGATATGCTTAAGACTCAATTGATTTTAAAGAACATTATTACTCCAGAAGATTGGGAAATAATGAATGAACATATTCAGTATGATTTCCTATATGATAATCATTTTGCCGAACTAAAGAATGCAGAATTGTTAAATGAAAGACTTTCGATGGTCGCAACAGCAGAACCATATGTTGGTAAGTATTTCTCACAGGATTACGTAAGAAGAAATATTCTTCGTCAAACTGATATTGAGATTATTGAACAGGACAATTTAATTAAAAAAGAAATTGAAAATGGTATTATTCCCGATCCAAATCAACCTATAGATCCAGCAACAGGAATGCCAATGGATTCAACATCTCAAATGGATTTGGGTCAACCGGTGATGGAGCCAGATTTAAAAGGTGACGAACAAATCGTTTCACCAAGGCAAAAAGCAATGGAAATGCCGAAGGGTGGAGAGATATAAATAGAAGCAGTTATGTCTAATGGTAATAAAATGGATGATTTAATGGATATGATTGTTGCTGATGAGTCACCATCACAAATCAGTGATAAGATCAAAGATATGCTATTTTCCAAGTCAGCAGAAAGAATTGATGCTTTTCGTCCCGTTGTATCATCCGCAATGTTTGGTGATGACGAGAGTGAAGATGAAGAGTACGATGAAGAGTGATAAA
>RFNU01000100.1 GCA_009927065.1 bacterium
TTGAATATGAACACATGGATACAAATGGTAAAAACATTTGTATTATGAATTTTCGTGGTGGGGATATGGTTGGAAATGCTGGTGGGTTTGTTTCAAGAAGTTATTGGGATAAATCTATTCAACGAATGTTGGAGTATAATCCCGATATGGAATTTTGCATTGTAACTGATGATGTAAAAACAGCAAATCAGATGCTGCCAGAATATCCTGCATATCATGTTGATGTCGCATGGGACTATGTTGCAATCAAAAATGCAAGAAATATAATTTGCTCAACTTCTACTTTTGCTTGCTTTCCTCTGTGGACAAGTGAAACTCTAGAATATTGCATTGCTCCAAAATATTGGTTTCATCATAATTTGTCTCAAGGTTGGTGGAGTCTCGGCTGCAGCATATACAGTTATCCTACACATTATATGGATAGGGAAGGAAATCTATTTACACCTGAGCAATGTATGGTAGAATGGGAAGAGTATAAAAAAACATCCAACATATATGAAGGTGATTTATGATTAAATTGCCCGACGTAACTTTAATCACAATTGATACGACATCGGAAATCGACGGCACCATTAGTGCTTTGTATACAAGCATGAGTGGAATAAAGTTTGGTTCAATAAAGTTAATAACAACAAAAGAAAAGATAGAACAATATCATTCTCAACTTGAGTCTGATGGTATTGATTTGGAAGAACCGGTTGAAGAAATTAAAAATTATAATGATTACAACCATTATGTAATCTATAATCTTCGACATCATGTGGACACATCACATTGTTTATTGGTTCAACCAGATGGGTTTGTTTTATTTCCAGAGAAATGGAATGATAACTGGTTAGAATATGATTATATTGGAGCTCCTTGGGCATATGTTGAAGATGCTTACATTGATCCATTTGGCAATCATCATCAAGTTGGTAATGGTGGATTTTCCTTGAGAAGTAAAAAATTCTTAGATGTTCCCGGCAAAGTAGAAGTTCCTTGGGAAACAAATAATAGTGATTTTTACTGGATGCCAGAAGGAGTTGTTAATTATCATGAGGACGGAAATGTGTGTGTGCATAACCGACATATATTCATAGAGCAAGGATGTAAATATGCTCCAGTTGAAGTTGCAGTTAGATTTTCTCAGGAGACAAGAGTTCCTGAGTGTGAAGGAGTTGTGCCATTT
>RFNU01000143.1 GCA_009927065.1 bacterium
TCCTCTCGGTGTTCGTGGACGCAATTCTAATAATGATTTGATTCGTAAAGAATTGGGTTGGGATTATTCCCAAACTCTTGAAGAAGGTATTCGTAAGACTTATAATTGGATTAATACTAAAATTAAAAAATATGGAGTAACTTATGAAAATAAAAATTAATAAATTTAAAGTTAAATCTTTGAATATTGATCATTTAAAAGATCTTGCTATAGATCCTTCTCATTGGTTTGATTGTGGAACTTGTGAATATAAACTTTATGCCTATATTTCTACATTCTTTAATGACACAACAATTCTTGATGTAGGAACACGTACTGGTGGGTCTGCTCTTGCACTATCTTACAACGAATCCAATCATGTAATCAGTTATGATTTAGAAGAACATGGAGCTTCCAATATTAAAAAAGACAATGTTGTGTGGAAAATTCAAGATTTTCGTAATGATAATACTCTTGATTATAGTAAAATTTCAATTATTATGATTGATGTTGATCCTCATGATGGAGTGCAAGAAAGTGAAATGTTTAAATTTTTGGAAGAAATGGGGTGGAAAGGAATTCTTATTCTTGATGATATTACTAACATTTGGCCTTCTATTAAAAAATTGTGGAATGATTTTGATTATCCAAAATTAGATGTTACTGAGGTTGGTCATTTTAGTGGAACTGGAATAGTTAGTTTTGGTGGTATTCATGAACTTTCTTGGGAGATTGAATGATGAAGTTGAGTGTTATTTTTACCGGAAGAGATGATAATTATGGTGAAAACTTTATTGAAAGGTTGGATCAATGTTTAACTTACAATTTAAATTTATTCGAAGAACATGATTTAGATTATGAATTGGTTGTTGTTGACTTTAATCCGTTAGAGGAAAGATATCTACATGAAAATCCTATGTTAAAAGAAAAATTATCAAAAATAAAAGTTAAAAATATAATAATTGACAATTCGATTCTTATTTCTGAAAATCTTTCTCCTACAACTTATTACGAATATTTTGCAAAAAATTCTGGTATTAGAAATTCTACCGGAAATTTTCTGTTTCTTACAAATTCTGACATAATTTTTTCTGAGGATTTGGTTATAGAAATTAAAGATGTTATAAATAAAGAAGATGCTGAAGATTATTTTTATCGAGTAAGATTTAGGGCAGAAATACCTCTTGGTACTTTTCCAAGTAAAGAAATTGAATTGGTTGATCTCCATATGCCACATCTTCCTGATGCATGTATTTGTGGAATGTATTCTGGAGATGCTTCAATGTTTTCTAGAAAATCTATTATTGAAGTTGCAACAGGTTATAATGAGGGAGAAATGAGACATAGAACTTCATTAAGTCAATCTTCTATGGATGGAGAGATTCTCTGGAATCTTTATAATAAAGGAAAAAAACTTAAGTTTTTGGAAAGTTCATATTATCATATAGAACATGGTCATCCAAACCAAAGAGATAATCATTATGAACAAGGAACATATGAAAATTTAGATGGTTGGGGATTTGTTAATTATAAATCAAAAAAATTAAATACCAATACAATTTTTATTTACTCATAATTATGAACATACTTA
>RFNU01000115.1 GCA_009927065.1 bacterium
GCGAAGAACCTTACCTACTCTTGAATCCACAGAACCTGCAGGAGACTGCGGGGTGCCTTCGGGAGCTGTGAGACAGGTGCTGCATGGCTGTCGTCAGCTCGTGTCGTGAGATGTTGGGTTAAGTCCCGTAACGAGCGCAACCCTTGTCCTTAGTTGCCAGCAAGAAAGTTGGGGAATCTAAGGAAACTGCCGGTGATAAACCGGAGGAAGGCGGGGACGACGTCAAGTCATCATGGCCCTTACGAGTAGGGCTACACACGTGCTACAATGGTCGGTACAAAGAGCAGCCAACCCGCGAGGGGGAGCCAATCTCAAAAAACCGATCTCAGTTCGAATTGGAGTCTGCAACTCGACTCCATGAAGTTGGAATCGCTAGTAATCGCGAATCAGAATGTCGCGGTGAATACGTTCCCGGGCCTTGTACACACCGCCCGTCACACCACGAGAGTGAACTGCACCAGAAGTAGGTAGACTAACCGCAAGGAGGTCGCTTACCACGGTGTGATTCATGATTGGGGTGAAGTCGTAACAAGGTAGCCGTAGGGGAACCTGCGGCTGGATCACCTCCTTACGTATTCTATACAAAAATTTAGAAAAAAAGGGTTAGTGCTCACACATATCACACAGTATTGGTTAGTTCAGGCGACATCGCGGGTCTGTAGCTCAGGTGGTTAGAGCGCACCCCTGATAAGGGTGAGGTCGGTGGTTCGAGTCCACCCAGACCCACCAAAATTAGGGGTCATAGCTCAGCTGGGAGAGCGCCTGCCTTGCACGCAGGAGGTCGACGGTTCGATCCCGTCTGGCTCCAAGTTAAAGCAGTTAGCCAAGTAGAAGTTCTATTTAGCTAACTTCTTTAGAAGTTAAGTTCTTGTACAAGATAAAAGCGCTGCACTGCATTAAAATTCATAGCGTTAAGAAAATAAGCGCACGTGGTGGATGCCTAGGTAGTAAGAGGCGATGAAAGACGTGAAAGCCTGCGATAAGCTTCGGGGAGCTGGCAATAAGCAACGATCCGGAGATTTCTGAATGGGGAAACCCACCTGGAGACAGGTATATTTATCTGAATACATAGGGTAAATAGGCGAACCTGGGGAATTGAAACATCTTAGTACCCAGAGGAAAAGAAATCAAATATGAGATTTCGCTAGTAGCGGCGAGCGAACGCGAAAAAGCCCAGTGCAACAACATCAAGGCACTCTTAGAGGAATAACCTGGGAAGGTTAATCGTAGAGGGTTACAATCCCGTACTTGAAAAGAGCGTTTTGTGGTTGCCAAAGAGTAGGCCGGGACACGTGGTATCCTGGTTGAAGATGGGGGGACCATCCTCCAAGGCTAAATACTCCTTACTGACCGATAGTGAACCAGTACCGTGAGGGAAAGGCGAAAAGAACCCCGGATAGGGGAGTGAAATAGATCCTGAAACCGCGTGCGTACAAGCAGTGGGAGCTAGTTTGAAGACTAGTGACTGCGTACCTTTTGTATAATGGGTCAGCGAGTTATTTGCAGTAGCAAGCTTAACCGAAGAGGGGAGGCGTAGAGAAATCGAGTCTGAAAGGGCGATAAGTTGCTGCGAATAGACCCGAAACCGGGCGATCTACCCATGTCCAGGATGAAGGTAAGGTAACACTTGCTGGAGGTCCGAACCCACTAATGTTGAAAAATTAGGGGATGAGGTGTGGGTAGGGGTGAAAGGCTAATCAAGCCCGGAGATAGCTGGTTCTCCTCGAAAGCTATTTAGGTAGCGCCTCGCAAATTGACTCTTGGGGGTAGAGCACTGTTTCGGCTAGGGGGCTCAACGAGCTTACCAAACCGATGCAAACTCCGAATACCAAGAAGTTTTATTGCGGGAGACACACGGTGGGTGCTAACGTCCATCGTGGAAAGGGAAACAACCCAGACCGCCAGCTAAGGTCCCTAAAGATAATTAAGTGGGAAACGAAGTGGGAAGAC
>RFNU01000097.1 GCA_009927065.1 bacterium
GGATTGGAATAAACGTCAAAGAGGTCTCAATAATTCTTATGAACCAGATGGTGAATTGATTGATGAGTCAACTCGTTTACAAGCAGAAACAGGAAACATTCTTGCTGTAATTTTGAACTGGAGGGGAAAGACATATTCAATCAGAATGTTCTTTCCACAAATTGGAATGCCCAGCAGGAAAGATGTTACAACAGAGATACAAAAAATTTATCCAGGTTCTCAAGTTCTTCAATATAAAGTTTCAACAATTGAACCTGGAATGCCACTAATTCAAGTTGTAAATTCAAAATCAAAAAACTATCTTCTTAATTCTAAAACAATTGGTGAGGAAGTTGAGATTGAAGAAGATTGGCAAAAAGTTAATCGTCAAGATAAAACTGATGGATTGAGTCAAGCAGCAGTGAATGCATATCGTCGTGAGAATCCAGGTTCAAAACTACAAACTGCAGTAACTGAAAAGAATCCTACTGGTAAAAGAGCAAAACGTCGTGCTTCATTTTGCCGTCGTATGAAAGGAATGAAGTCAAAACTTACTTCTGCAAAAACTGCACGAGATCCAGATTCAAGAATAAATAAAGCACTTCGTCGTTGGAACTGTAATTAATATATGAGTGCTGACGTTTATCTTGGTAATCCTTTACTTAAAAAGGCAAATACACCAATTGAATTTACAGAGGATCAAATTCTTGAATTTATCAAATGTAAAGAAGACCCTGTATTTTTTGCAAAAAATTATGTAAAAATTGTGACTTTGGACCATGGTTTACAACCATTTAAAATGTATCCATTTCAAGAAAAACTTGTTGAAAGGTTTCATAAACATCGATTTAATATATGTAAGATGCCGCGACAGACCGGTAAGAGCACTACTGTCGTATCATATCTTCTTCATTATGCGGTATTTAATGATAATGTAAATATAGGTATTCTCGCAAACAAGGCAGCAACAGCAAGAGAACTCTTAGATAGATTACAAACAGCATATGAAAATCTACCAAAATGGATGCAACAAGGAATTATCTCCTGGAACAAAGGTTCTCTGGAATTGGAGAATGGAAGTAAAATCTTGGCTGCTTCTACTTCTGCTTCTGCGGTTCGTGGTATGTCTTTTAATATTCTCTTTTTGGATGAATTTGCGTTCGTCCCAAATCATATTGCAGATTCATTTTTTGCGTCGGTTTATCCTACGATTACTGCGGGTAAAAATACAAAAGTCATCATAGTTTCAACACCACATGGTATGAATCATTTCTACCGTATGTGGCACGATGCTGAAAAAGGAAAGAATGAATATATTTTTACAGATGTTCACTGGAGTGAAGTTCCTGGTAGAGATTCTGCCTGGAAGGCACAGACAATTGCTAACACAAGTGAGCAACAATTCAAAGTTGAATTCGAGTG
>RFNU01000156.1 GCA_009927065.1 bacterium
CCGATCAATGCCAGTTTGAATCTCTTCAGAAAGTGAAGTTGGAGGAAGAATAGGAGTTACTTCTCCAATATCACATTTGTAATAATCACCAAGATCAAACTTGGCAAATACTCCGTCACCATCGGCAAAGTAACGATCACGGGCAACTTCATCTTCAACTACAATCACTTGGAATGTAGTAAGACAAAGAATAATTGCAACATCAAAGGTTTGATCTTGTTTGAAATCTTCCAGAGTTTTCTTGTTTCCCTGAAAGTTTTTCATTTTGATAACCTGAGTTTGATGAGGATTTCTCTTGTAAAACAGGTTTTGACGCATCTTCAGTTCTACTTTGAGATCTTCAAAGAGAAAATCGTGTCCAATTTGATCTACACGTTTAAGATCAGAAAACTTAGCAAGTGCTTTCTCAATCGTAGTAGATTTGGTAAAATTATCCGCACGAGAAGTAAATCCTTCATCGTTGTAAGTAGAACAAACAACTCCGAAAACTTTATTCCAGTTTACGGAAGTTTCCAGATGATCAATAAGATTTGCGATTGTCATAGTTGAACTAACTCCGTTAGTGTCGTGGTTAAGGTTGGAGAACTTTAGGGCAACTACCATTCCCGTTTGTTGATTATCTTGTAATTATATGACCCCCTAAGGACTCAATCAATAGGTAGTGTGCCACTTGATTGACTGGCACAATGCTGTTTGATATACTTTTGTGCCTGCAATGGAGTGTTTACAACATCAAGTTGTTGTCCATTGTGAATAATCATCAGTTTCTTTCCAAAAGGAACTGTGGCATAATCGCCCTTAATAAATCCTTCTTTCATTTTTTAATAGTAGACACGGCAGGTTCTCCGTATTGAAATACAGTATCAACAACGTTCTGAATCTTCTTGGCAGTGCTGATACCAACAGAATTAAAGGTAGGAATCACCACAAGTCCATAAGATTTGTGATATTGTGATAGATTGCCAGGTTCAATAGAACCATCTCGCAGTCCTTTAGAGTCTTTATGATGTAACCTTACCACACGTCCAATCGTCTGGCAAATAGAAATAACATCCATAGAACGCATAAAGATGACTGCTTCCAAACCTGAAATATTGATACCTTCTGACAGAATAGAATAATGAAGCAAAACAAACTTCTTAGAGTCATTCTTACTCCATTCGTGCAGAGTATCAAAGAACTCTTCACGATTGACTTTCTTA
>RFNU01000065.1 GCA_009927065.1 bacterium
CCATCAATAATCGCACCAGTCTTGGATGTAATCACCATCCAAGAGTATCCACGTTGTTCAAGTTGAATACAGAAAGGAGTTTGTGACATCAAAGCAGTGATTTGTTTGGTTGCTTTGGCACACACAAGAACCTTAGAAACTGCTGCTTCATCAATACTTTCCAGTAGATGATTGCAGTCACGTTCAAAAACATTGGTGTTGTCCAATGAAACTTGCTTGGCAACAATCTTTGGTGGAATGATATAACCTTCCCGAACCATTCTTGGTGCAGGAACATTTGCAATGATATTACCATAAACCTGAACATTGTTCATTCCAGGTTTCTTGGGTGTGGAAGAATACTTTGGAGTTGCAGTGTAGAAGTAACAACGTTCTGACTGCTCACTGAAGTATTCTACCGCAGGATAAAAGTTCTTCTGCACTGAATTGTGTGCTTCATCAAAGTGAATTGTGTGAACTTTGATGCCCGACTCCATCACTTTATGCAGAGAGTGATAGGTAGTGAAGATAAGTTTATGAGTTTTGGTATGAAACCACCATTTGAACAAAATATCAGAGTTTGTTGAAGAATGATGATGGTCTCTCCTGAGTGGCAATGAAATACTGAAGCATTTGTGATATGCTCCAGATACTCAGAAGAGAGTTGATTCGCAAGCAAAATGCGAGGAGCAACAATTGCAACAGTCTGAGGAGTTTCTGATTCAAACTGAGAGATTGTATTTGCAATTCCTACAAGAGTCTTACCTGCACCTGTGGTTGCACAAATGATACCTTTCCTGTGTTCTTTCTGAGCATCACAGCACTCAATCTGATGTGGACGAAGTGAAACAGAAACCATAAGGTAAGAATCAATGAAGTAATCATATCAAAAATCTGCTGCTGTGGCAAGTGAGTGTGCCAGTTTACATGCCGACCTTCAGGAAAGGTGGTGGTGCTACGTTTTTCTCAAAAATATCATCTTCAGAAAATCGTTTCCCATCAAAAATCACATATCCTCTTCCACTTGCAGCAGAATAAAAAGATAAAAGAACTTGTTTTTTTAATACTTCTTCAATATGAGTTTGATGTTTTGCAAAAAAGAATCCAAATTCAGCATTAGTTAAAAGTGCATAGGACTTTTTATATGTTGGTTTTGCAAATTGAGTTTTATGTAGAACGTCTTTAATTGCTTGTTTTCTTGCTTGTTCTTTTTTCTTTGGATCTTTTTCTTTTTTTGCCAGTTTCTCAATATCATTGCGAACAGAAGTAATCTTTTTATTCATATCAGTTTTACCTTTTTCTGATGCACCAAGAAACTTACCCATTGAACCTTTTTGTTTTGACAAATAAGCAGTATAATTGTCAAAAAACTTTTGCAACACAGACAAGTTTGTTGGATTTAATATTTTCTTTTCTTCAGTTACATGAATCATTACAGGTTTTCCTTTTGCATTTAATATAACATTTCCATCTTCATCCATTTTTTCCATTTTATCATTTATTTTGGCATAATAATCATTGCCCCTTCTCACAACTTGTCCTATTCTAAAGATATTTTTTTCACCAAGCATTTCATCAATCAAATCTCCATAATGTTTTGCAAGATATAAAGAACTATCATATACTCCACTTGTCATGGATTGGCTTCCCAACTTTTCCATGATTGTTTTGGAATTAACACCATATTCTTTACATGCTTCATCAAAAAAATGTAAGCGCGCATCTTTAAGTTCTTGAAAAAATACCTTTAACTCTGGAAAGTTTTTTGTTAAAGTGTGAAAATAATTGATTGTAATTCCACCTTCACCACTTGCCGATTTAGAACCAGCTGGAACAAAGTGTATGGCATTGCCAGATCCAAAATTAGTAAAAATATGGTAGTGTTTTTTTTCTTTTTTATCATAAACCAAATCAAAATAAACTAATAATCTATCTGCTGCTGTAAACACAACTGGTTTAATTTGAACGAAAGAATCTATTGCTTTTTTAAATTCTCCAAAAGTATTTCCAGATTTTTTTGATATTCCAATTAAATATGTCAAATAAAGAGCAAATTCATCTTGTTGCCTTTCACTAATGGTTCTGGAAAGAGATGTTGGTAAATTATAAACCTTTACAGGTACATTTTCTTGTTTTGCATCAAGTGCTT
This sequence comes from bacterium, assembly GCA_009927065.1. Lineage (GTDB taxonomy): Bacteria > Pseudomonadota > Gammaproteobacteria > Berkiellales > Berkiellaceae > LLD-282. Next base: position 2,129 of record RFNU01000065.1, read on the forward strand.
TAAGAGATACTGAAAAGATTTCTCTATCTTTCCATGCTTCTATCATCAAATCTCTATAAAGTTCTGCCGTTAATAATTCTTTTTTGTCTAAAATATTTTTTTTCAATATTGATGCAGATACATCAGTGTCTTCTATTAATTTTTTAATGTTATCAAACTGTTTTGAATTTTTTTTGATGAGGAAAATATCACCAATGTTTACTTTATCTGCATTTAAAGTTGCTAATATACCTGCTTTGTTTTTTAAAATTTCTTTTGCATATTTTTTAATCCCAGATGTTGCTTTTTGTTTTAACCAATATGCATCATAATTAACGTTTCTTTCTACTTTTGAAAATTTATAATCTTTTAGTTTTCCTTGTAGATTTAATTTTTTTTCAATTTCAATTGCACTTTGATATGATGTGTAAATCCATGGATTGGGTTGATTTCCTACATCTTTATACGCATCTCTATATTTTAATACTGTTCTATCAGATAATTCACATCCTGCAATCACTTTACCCCACAATCCACCGACACCAGTTGTTTTAGTAATCAAAGTATGAAATCCATCCAAACTGTGATTTTCTTCGTTAGCAATATATCCTAAAGCAACACATGCTAAAGATTCATTTAATGCGGTTCCTGCTGCCATAACACTTTTTTCAAGTATTTAGAAAAAAAG
>RFNU01000096.1 GCA_009927065.1 bacterium
TTGAGATTATTCTTGATAAGCAAAGCTTTGCATTACATCAAGATCTTTTTAATCAATGGGATAAAAAATATCCAGGTTTGGTTAGAGTTACATTGCTAGAGCACCTGGTAACTGAGGATGTTTTGGTAGAACCTCTCTACCAATGCACGGCGGGCATTCCATCTATCTGCAGCGATTTCTTAAGATCTTGGCACCATAATAATCCTGATTATGCCATTAATGTCTATATGGATATTGATACCTTGAGTGTTGCTTACAAAAACCGTTTATTTTATACCAGCAAAGACGCATTTGGCATCCATGATATAGAAAAAGGTCTTTATAATACTTACCACAACAGTGGTAACAGTATGCACTGGAATGGGGATTTTCTTATTGACATAAAAAATCATGCCGATTGGGATTATATAAAAGCGACTCTTCTTGAAGATTTTACGAGTTATCAACAAGCTTTTATTGATATGAGAAATCGTTCACAACGTTTAAAACTTGAAACTTTTTCCGATTATCTGAGCGACTTAAAAAGAAGAACATTATGGTGGCAAGAGCATAGCAATCTTGATTTTAATCAAAACTCTATTATTTGCAAGGTTATTGGTCCTGGATTCTGGTTAAGAATGCTTTTTCGCAACATCTCTACGCCATACCAATATGCCAATAAAGATCTTTTGGTTGGCAATTATTTTAGCTGGATGGATGATGGTAGTGTGACTTCTGGAGAGTCTTATACAGTTGATCAATTAAAGTTTTTTTTAGATCAAGACGCTGTTGATGATTTTTTAAAAATCACGCTAATGACTTATGATTATCTTTATTTTAAAGCTCGAGGTGTTCAGTGGTTAGCTGAACATGAGCAGTATCTGATTGAACTATTAAATAGGGTTTTAATCAACAATGAACAGCTAAGCGCTTATCCTCATTTTAAAGCGCTTGCTGTAAAGTTAAATCGTTAAAAAATTCTTGATTGATCAAAATACTTGCGCAACCCTCTTGTTGCGGGAACAGTGGTTAACTAAACGCCGCCTTGATGATTAATTCTTGCTGTTCCTGGTGTAAATGAAGATTACCAACTGCTGGGGCTGCACTGTCCGGTCTGCCAATATAAGTTATTTTTTTATCAGCAGGTAGAATTTCATTTATCAGTACATGAATAAAGTTCCAAGCACCTTGATTTTTAGACTCTTCTTGCACCCAGAAAATCTGATTCACCAAATTATATTCACTCAGTGTTGATTCAACTTGACGTTTAGGGAAAGGATACAGCTGTTCAATACGAATAATGACAATATTAAATAAATTATGTTCTTGTTGATAAGCAAGAAGATCATAGTAGATTTTACCTGAGCAATAAATGAGACGTGTCACAGTCTTTTCATGTTGTTGTTGCCAGATCACTTCTTGGAATCGACCTTGAGCTAAGTGATCAAGGGTGCTGATAGCCTCTTTATGTCTTAAAAAACTTTTCGGTGAAAAAATAATCAGAGGGTGCCTGTCTTGAGTAAGCATTTGTAATCTTAGAAGATGAAATATTTGAGCAGGTGTAGAAGGAATACAAATACGCATATTATCTTGTGCTGCCAATTGTAAGTAACGTTCAATACGAGCAGAAGAGTGCTCCGGACCTTGACCCTCGTAACCATGAGGAAGAAGAAGCGCTAATCCGCATTGACGCATCCATTTTTGTTCACCAGAAGCTATGAACTGATCGATAACGACTTGAGCG
>RFNU01000176.1 GCA_009927065.1 bacterium
CAAGGGTTTTTGGAGTGGTTGTAGCATATCCATATTCAAAACTTAACACCGCTTCTTCAGAAAGAAGAGAGTCGATTACTGTAAATTGCGCTTTATTTGTTTTCAACAGCATTAAAGGTATGGTTGCATTATTTGTTTTCTGATCGAAAAGAACAGCATGACGGTGAAAGAATGTTCCTCGACCTGAGTCTTGACCAGATAATCGAACATTAAAACCATCGTTTAATAAAGTTGCATAGGCGAGCATTTCAGCAGCCCCCCAATCTAATGGTTTTTTATCAGCATACATCATGGCTCTATCTTGATAAATTTTCTCTACTCTAGGGTGCAAGCTGATATGCTTTGTTTGATCAATAATATCTGCGCCTATCTTCTGCAGGATATTTTTATCAACTTTTGTTTGAGCATGATTGACAATAGGTTTGTTTAAATATTCTTTCCAATCTTTTGCTCGTTCTGAATTTACCGTCATAGAAACAGCATTGTTTGTTGAGTGTCCAGCATCAAGTATTTTTCGTATGTTGATTTTAAGATCTTCAGCAAAAGATTCTTCAATGATTTTTTGCTCTACGAGTTTATCAGCAAAAATTTTTGCAGGTGTAGGATGGTTTTTAATAAATTGATACATTAAGGGTTGTGTGACTGACGGTTCATCAGCTTCATTATGACCAAGACGGCGATAGCAAACAAGATCAATAAAAATATCTTCAGCAAACTCAGCACGCCATTTTGCAGCAAAGACAGCTGCGTGATAAACAGCGATAGGATCATCTCCATTCACATGTAAAACCGGAGCACGAATCATTTTAGCAATATCAGTACAGTATGGTGTTGAACGAGTATCTTCAATGTTGGATGTTGTAAAGCCAATTTGATTATTAACAACTATATGAATACTACCACCTACTTTATAACCCCTTGTCTTTGACATATTTAACAGCTCCATCATCACTCCTTGACCTGAAAGAGAGCTATCTCCATGCACAAGGATAGGAAGAACTTGCTGATTGTTGAGATTAGACATTGTGTGTTGTCTAGCTAATGCTGATCCAACAACAACCGGATTGATGATTTCAAGATGTGAAGGGTTAAAAGCCAGTGTTATATGCACGGTATTTCCATTAATTATATATTCACTTGAGAACCCTTGATGATATTTAACATCACCTGTACCAAAAGCATGTTGAGCAGTTCCATCAAACTCCTCAAAAAGAGCGGAGGCTTTTTTACCAAGCAAATTCACTAAAACATTTAACCGGCCACGATGTGCAAGTCCAATAACAATTTCTTTTGTGTCATTAACAAGCGCAGATGTTTTAATAATTTGTTCTAAAGCGATCAAGAGAGCATCCGCACCTTCAATAGAAAATCTCTTTACTCCCGGATACTTATTGGCTAAATAGCGTTCAAAGACATCAGCAGCAGTTAATCGTTCTAGTAGCCATAACAGCGTATTATATTCATTATCTAGCGGCTTATTTCTAAGATCTTCTAATGTCTTATAACACCATTGCTGTTTGAATGTCTCAAGGGAAGAAGCTTCTATGCTTAACGTATGGCTATAAGTGTTTTGTAATTGAGTCAGGAGATCTTGAATAGACGTGGTTGTTGATCCGAATTCTATTGAGGATGCTGATAGAGAGTCATTGAGAGAGTTTTCAAGAAGTTTAATTAATCGGATGATTTCTTTATTTTGAGCTGGCTGATTTATTAAGGGATTAATATTTGCGTAACGATGTCCATCAGTTCTATAAAGTGAAATAATATTTTTTATAATATCATCTTTATCATGTGTTGATGTCTGTACAGGTTGATGAGAGTGTTTTTGAAAAATAGCCTCTTTAAATTTTTGGGGCATAATATAAATTTCAGGATGACCAAACTCAGGATGATCCTCAAAAAATTTTTTCCAGGTGCTATCAACAGGATTACCATTTTTGTAATCTTCGTAAATTTTTAAAATATATTCAGCGTTTGTACCATAAGACCATGAATTTTCCATACGATCTTTAACTGTATCGGGCATAGTATAAAAACTCCATTACGCTCGATTATTCCTCTGCAACTTAGCATACAATATATGTATAAGCAGTCAAATTATAGGGTGACAACTCTCAGACTGAATTGTTTCGTGATAAAGTCCTGCCACTGAACATGGCTTGCACAAAGCCTCGCTATGAGTGCCTATAGTAAGTCACTTCTTAAGGCCTTTTTGAAGCACTGATTTTTTTTAGGTCAGGCAGCATGTCATCACTGATTGATCTAAAGATCAAAGGATCTCGTTCTTTTGCAGTTGGTGAAATCTTTAACAAGGATGAATCATCATCTGACATAGAAGAGTCTGAAGCAGTCTCTCTTAAGCTATCAGTATCATCTTTAGACAGATATTTTAATAAACTCTCTCTAAATCTGTCCATATTTCTATGTCTTTTTTTACTCGGGTTTTCGGTAGTAATTTCTAAATTTGCCTCGAAAGACTGTTCTAATGACATTTCAGAAGAAACAGGTGATGAACGTAATGCTGGTTTGTTGATCATAAGAGTTGATAAAGTCTTATAAGATTCTGTGCGTCTTAAAAATCTTGCATCAACTTCTGACCAATCGAGATAATGAATACCATTGACAGTTTTAGCGGTTTTTTGAAACAGTTCCTCATGTAAGAAGGGCATTTTAGAGGCGCAAGAAGCGTGGTCTAAAGAAAAAAAACCGCAAGCATCATTTGAGTGCTGAATGTTTTTTATCGTTGTTGGGTCGATAGAGTCAGGAGTGTCTCCAACAATCAACAGTTGACTGTTAGGTAACCATCTCTTAAGGATATGGGCAATGTTGTCTCGCGCTGAGTCTGCTGCAGCATCCATAATAATGATTGAGTATGTGTATTCATCTGTTTTTTTTACATCGATACAGTTATAGTGATTATTTGTATAGATAATAAACTGTTGACGCTTGTCTAATTCAAGCGTTTTGCATTGTTCAATCATTTCGTATAAAGAGCTGACGTTGCAATTAAAATCCATTCCTTTTGATTTACGATTTATTTTTTTAATGCGAATAATCTCACGTAAAAAATCATTTCTTATTTTAGCACCAGGACTTTGCTCTATAAACGCTCTTTCTTTTGATTGTTGGGCTTCAATAAGACTGTATTGTTGAAAAAAAGGATTTGAAAATATTTTTTCATCTAACAGATGTATCCAATCAGGACCAAGATTATGTATGTTATGAAAAGAGGATATCTTATTTTTCCAGTCAGCAAGTGTAAGATCATTGATTTGCTCTGGTAGTATGTTAAAGAATGCAGCAAGATCAGGATGATCAGAATAGACTGACATCAGTTTTGAAAAAAGCATCATAGTGTTAGAAAGACTTTGTTTGTAAGATCTCAAAGATTCATCATGAGTTAACGAGAAAGCCTCGTTAAGATAGTCTTGAGCTGCTTTTTGCGTAATTTTAGAGTCTTGAACTTTTATTTGTCCTAGATAATATGCTAGGCAGTCGTCATCATGAATAATTTTTTTTATATTGAAATCTAATGTATCCACATCAGCTAGTTCTGAGGCCATAATGTGATGCAAATAATTTAAAGGATCGTGTTTAATCACATTTATTTTTTCATCGAGATCTATATTGCTTATTCCTGAGCTTTCATTGAATAACTGATAGTTAGTGAGTGCACCCACAAACACATGCATCAAATATTCATTTGGTAAGGTAATATTCGATTCTTTAAAGCCTGAAAGATCTTCTTTTAACTTTGATAGGCATTTTTTTAGCAATCTCTTTTCAATAGAGTTCATTTTAAATAGTATTGTTGATACACACACCCTTACATAGCAAAAATTATTGATTTTATTGTGTTTTAAGCAAATAAAACACTATTTTTATTTTTATTTTTAAAGGGATAATCAAGAGGCATAGATTGTCCAAAGCACGATCTCGAACAAACCGGTCAAATTATATTTTCATTAAAGGTCATCATCTGATTTTGATTGAGACATCACTTTTTAATTTTAAAAAGCTCATACAAAAAATATTCCAACAAAGTGAAAAATAGCAGAGCCTCTATTATGCTATGACATATGAAATGCACTTCAGCATAAACAAAAATACAAGGAAAAGATCCCATGACTACGGAAATAAAGGTTCCAGTCTTGCCAGAATCAGTAAGCGATGCTGTCATAGCTAAATGGCATAAGCAGCCTGGAGATGTCGTGAAGCAAGATGAGCTATTAGTTGATATAGAAACAGATAAGGTTATCTTGGAAGTTACCTCACCTGTTAATGGTGTGATAGACGATCTGCTTTTTCCCATAACAACAGTTGTTAAGGCTCAGCAGGTGATAGGCCATATTAGTGCCGCTGCCAATATTCAGGACAATCCAGTTCCAGTAGTAGCAGCCACACCAGTAGAAGAACAATTAGACGTCAAAAAAGTTGATACTCAAGAGAGTATGAAGCAAAATGTCTTTTCACCAGCGGTCAGAAAATTATTGCGTCAGCATAATTTACAAGGCGAAGATGTCATTCAATTTACAGGCAATGATCGTTTAACTGTAGAAGATATTGAGCGTTATCTTGCACGTAATATGCCAGTGACTCCAGTTGTCTCTGCAGCAATCCAAGCTAAAAACAGTGTATCGCCTGTTTCTACAAAAGAATTGCCCGTCCCATCTTCTGAGAGGGATCAACGTGGAGAGCGCCGTGTTCCAATGTCAAGAATGAGATTGAAAATCGCAGAACGTCTTGTTCAAGCGCAACATACAGCCGCAATGTTAACAACATTTAATGAAATTGACATGCAGCCTATTATCAATATCAGATCTCGATATAAAGAGGAGTTTGAGAAAAAGCATCAAATAAAACTTGGATTTATGTCCTTTTTTATTAAAGCATGCTGTCATGCATTAGAGCGCTTTCCTGTTGTCAACGCTTGTATCGATAATGAAGATATTCTTTATCACGATTATGCTGATATTGGAGTGGCTGTTGCTTCGCAACGAGGATTAGTCGTGCCTATTATTCGTGATGTACAAAATCTTTCATTAGCTCAACTAGAGACATCTGTTGCTATGCTGGCAGAGAAAGCACGCCTTTCAACGCTAACAATGGATGAGCTTACGGGGGGAACCTTTACGATTACCAATGGGGGTGTTTTTGGATCTTTACTCTCAACTCCTATTATTAATCCACCTCAAACAGCTATTTTAGGAATGCATAAAATTGAGCAACGACCAGTCGTTGTTGATAATCAAATTGTTATCCGTCCTATGATGTATGTAGCACTGTCATATGATCATCGACTTATTGATGGTGCTGATGCCGTACAATTTTTAGTGACTATTAAAAACTTATTACAAGAACCAGAGCGCTTGTTGTTAGACTTATAAGGAATAATATTGTGAATTTACATGAATATCAGAGTAAAGCACTCTTGGCTTCTTTCGGACTTCCCATACCTTTTTCTGTGGTCTTAAGGAATGTTGATGAAGTTGCAGATGCTTTAAAAAACTTTTCAACGGAACAAGTTGTGGCTAAAGTACAAGTCCATGCTGGAGGGAGAGGGAAAGCAGGAGGAGTGAAAGTTCTTCCTAATCAAAGAGTTTTTGTTGAAGATTTTGTACGGCAATTCATAGGTCAGCGATTAGTGACTTATCAAACAACCAGTGAAGGCCAACCTATCCATAAAATTTTATTAGAAGCCCCCAGTGCGATTGAACGAGAATTATATTTAGCGATTATGATTGATAGAGCGTCTCGTTCTTTAACGTTAATCGCTTCTACTGAAGGAGGAGTTGATATTGAGCAAGTGGCTCATCATACTCCAGAAAAGATTTTTACATTACCTATAAACTCATTCACTCGCATTCAGCCTTATCAAGCACGCGATATTGGTTTTAAATTAGGATTTAATGCAACACAATGTGTTTCTTTTTATAAAATCATGGCAGGAGCGGTGCATGCTTTTTTTGAAAAAGATTTGAGCATGCTGGAGATCAACCCTTTAGTTGTGACAAAACAGGGCGATTTACTCTGTTTAGATGCAAAAATAACAATCGATGATAACGCTTTGTATCGCCAACAAACATTACTTGAGCAACGGGATCTGCTTCAAGAAGATCAACGCGAGGCTTTAGCCAAACAATGGGAGCTGAGTTATATCGCTTTAGAAGGGAATATTGGATGTATGGTTAATGGTGCTGGCCTTGCTATGGCAACGATGGACTTAATTAAGCTACATGGTGGACAGCCTGCAAATTTCCTTGATGTTGGAGGCGGGGCAACTAAAGAGCGTGTTACCGCTGCGTTTAAAATTATTCTTTCAGATATTAATGTTAAAGCTATTTTGGTTAATATTTTTGGAGGGATTGTTCGTTGTGATTTAATCGCTGAAGGAATCATCGAAGCGGTTAAGGAAATGGATTTAAGTGTTCCTGTTGTTGTTCGATTAGAAGGAAATAACGCACAATTAGCGAGATCAATTCTTGATTCAAGCCAATTCAATATTATTGCAGCAGAAAGTTTGACTGAAGCTGCACAAAAAGCAGTAGCTGCTACAGGAGCCCAGGAATGAGTATTCTTATTAATCATGATACAAAAGTTATTTGCCAAGGTTTTACTGGTAAGCAAGGAACATATCATTCTGAACAAGCATTACAATATGGAACACAATTAGTAGGGGGTGTTACTCCTGGTAAAGGAGGAACGACACATTTAGGGCTCCCAGTTTTTGATACAGTCAAGCAAGCCGTTTCTGCTACGGGAGCGACAGTTTCTGTTATTTATGTTCCTGCAGCTTACTGTAAAGATTCTATCTTGGAAGCGATTGATGCAGGTCTAGAATTGGTTATTTGTATTACAGAGGGTATTCCTGTGATAGATATGCTTGTCGTTGATTCTGTGTTGAAACACTCTAAAACAAGATTGATTGGACCTAACTGTCCAGGAGTTATTACTCCAGGTGCTTGTAAAATAGGTATTATGCCAGGATTTATTCATTTGCCCGGGAAAATAGGGATTGTATCGCGCTCAGGAACATTAACTTATGAAGCAGTTCGTCAAACCACAGAACTCGGTCTTGGACAAAGTACGTGTGTTGGAATAGGAGGCGATCCACTACCTGGTTCAAGTTTTATTGATATCTTGAGACTGTTCCAAGAAGACCCTCAAACAGAGGGTATTTTAATGGTTGGTGAAATTGGCGGTTCTGCCGAAGAGGATGCTGCTGAATTTATTAAAGAACATGTTACAAAACCCGTTGTATCTTATATTGCAGGCGTGACGGCCCCGGCCGGTAAGCGTATGGGCCATGCTGGAGCAATTATTGCCGGCGGTAAAGGATCGGCTGAAGATAAATTTAAAGCATTATCTCATGCTGGTGTGCATGTTGTTCGCTCCCCTGCATTATTAGGCTCTACAATAAAAGAGTTACTTAAGGGATAAAACGAATCGATAAAGCATGAATGCCTTGGGGGATATCATCTGCAAAAAGACTTAAAACTTTTTTGTGAGCCTCAAGGCGTTCTTTTGCTGAATCGAAAGAGTGTTGAAGCTCAATGTAAAAATGAGATTCAATACCATGACCAGCATGTCCAGCATGATCGCCTGATTGATCATCACATCTTATGACCTTAAAAGAATGCTCATTGAGCGTTGCTAAAAGATAAGCTTTTTTATTGAGATAATTTTTGTAACTCATTGGCCCTGGCTTTTGATTTCGGTGTTTTCATCATACAAAAAATCATCAAAAATTGTCCAATAAAATATTGTATGCTATCGTTTAGCTATCTTTTTTATCAACAAAATAATAAATATGTTCGATTTTATATTAACAATAGTATTTTTTTTAATGTATAAAACGTATGGATTGTCAGCCGCTTTACTCTCAGCTATCCTCCTTAGTAGCGCTTGGTTTGTTTATCATTGGATAAAAAAAGACGAAGTTGTTTTTATAAAAAAACTGACAAATTTCAGTATTATCATTTTTGCACTTATATCTATCATCTTTCAATCACCTAGAGCATTTCAGTTTAAAACAAGTGTTGTTTATGCAATAGCAAGCTTAGCTTTTCTACTGACACCTATGATAAAAAAGAAGACAGTATTTGAGCTTATGACCTCATTACCTGTCAATTCATCTTATTACCGGCATATCAATAATATTATGGTCATAGTTTTTTTAATAGGATCATTAACAAATTTGTATGTAGTTTTTCATTACTCGTTAGATCAGTGGGTGTTTTTTAAGATTCTACTTTCTTTTACTGTAGCAACAATAATGTCTATTTGTTTAGTGTTTCTTTATAAAAAATCACAAAACAATTAAAAAAGTTATGATAACTGTCTTAATTTGATACAATACTAGCAATGATTTTTAGGAATTTTTGGTTATGCGTTTGTCAGATAAAGATATTAAAAAAGCTATACAACAAGGGCTCATCAGCATCACGCCTTACGAAGATCTTGAGCGTATTCAAGGTGTTGCTGTTGATTTGCATTTAGGACATGAATTTAGAGTGTTCTCAGGCCATAAAATTGGATATGTTGATTTAGCGGCGCCGGCAGATATTTTAAAAAAAATGCTTGATGATGTGATGCAACCGGCTATTCAGTTAGATCCTCACGAGCGATTCATGCTTCATCCTGGAGAATTAGTCTTAGCTGTTACTCACGAGTCTATTAGCATTCCTAATACTCTTGTAGGGTGGTTAGATGGTCGCTCATCACTAGCACGTTTAGGCTTGATGGTGCATGTAACATCACATCGCATCGATCCAGGCTGGCAAGGTCAAATTGTTTTGGAATGTTTTAACTCGGGTAAATTGCCATTGGCATTGGCACCAATGATGAAGATTTGTGCTATTAATTTTGAGCAACTGACTTCAGCTGTGGAACATTCTTATCTTGATCGTAGAGATGCAAAATATAAGAATCAACAAGGAGCTGTAGCAAGTAAAATCAATCATGATCAACAATACTAAGATAGGGATGAATGTGCCTGAAAATAGCCCAATGCCGTGTTCGCCAATGACTCTTGACGTCAATCACAATATGTTCTCGTGTTATTTCTTTAGGATTGATGCTTTCAACTTCAATCATGCTCAGCAGCATTTGCTCAAGAGATTGATAAGTCCAAAAAGAACGAGAGGCTGTGATTTGAATCGTCTCTAATGAGTTGGGTAAGGCATAATGTTTGATCATAAAAAGACGTAAAAAATGCAAGAGCTCTTTTAATGTTCTTGCGGGACTGAAAGCTTCATTGTTTGTATAAAGATCAAAAATTCTAGCTTGTATATTATCGTTCTCAATATCCCCATGAATAATTAATACAATCGGGGCATGATACTTTTTGAGTAACTCTAAGTTATTAAAACTCATCTTCCCTCTTAGCTCCTTGATGTCAGTTAATCCCTGCTCTGTCAAGTCCCACAGAGGAAATAAGAAACGTAAAGGCTCTTGCTCAGTATTTTTAAGCCAATATCGTAAAAAAACATCCTTCTCTAATGGAATTTGGTCGTTATCAAGGCTAATGACAAGAATATTTGGAGTTAATGAGCCAATAAATTTTCTTTCATGTCTCCATAATAAATCAAACAATGGTCTTGTTGCTAATCCTAAATGCTGTTGTTGATTCTCTTGCTGAATGCTTATAAGGAGATTTTCAAGCTCTATAGGTGTCAGCTGTAATGGGCTATCGACAAACCAACGATCTTGTAATATGAAAGAGCATTCATGTAATGCTGATGATAAGACTTGATGGTGAATTTGACAATATTCTTCCGCTAACGTAGCGTTGAGCGCATTCACAAATATCATT
>RFNU01000204.1 GCA_009927065.1 bacterium
TTTGAGTTTGAAGACGGGTTAAGGAGTAACGACGATGTCTACCGTGTGTTCTGAAATCAGCACAACATTTACCTTCGCTTTCCCATCGGCGCAGCGTTGAAACAGCAACACCAATACAGTTTGCTGCCTCTCCCTATACTTAAAGACATCTCAATCCATTGAGCCAAATTTAAGGCAATCCTATCAATCATTTATAGGTAGGTTTTTTGCATGCTGCTGCTTACCCTAAAGCCACAGAGTGTGGCTTTATCGAACAAGTTATTGTGTTTGATGCAACGTAATACTGTCATGATCTAAAGAGGCTTGAATTGTTATATCATCCCACTCTTCTAGTGTTAACAAAAAATGTGCTAATGGATTTTCTAGATGAAACCGCAGAGCTCGTTCTAATGGTCGTGCACCGTATAAAGGATCGTATCCTTTTTCTGCAATAAAATTCATCACGGAATAATCGATTAACAAATGAACTTTTTTTCTGATTAGACGCTGCTTGAGTTCATCAATACGAACATCCAAGATTTCTTTCAGCATATCTTTACTGATTGGATTAAAAATAATTTGTTCATCAATACGATTTAAAAACTCAGGTCTAAAGACTTTTAAAAGTTCTTGATGAATATGCTCAGCAACATCTTCTGCGGCTTGTGGCGATTGCATCAGCCAATGAGATCCAACATTGGAGGTCATCACTAAGATTGTGTTTTTGAAGTCAACAGTGCGCCCTTGACTGTCGGTTAAACGTCCTTCATCAAGAACCTGTAACAATAAGTTAGTAACATCATGATGTGCTTTTTCAATTTCATCGAATAAAATAACACTATAAGGATTTCGACGAACTTTTTCTGTTAAATAACCTCCTTCCTCATAACCCACATATCCAGGAGGGGCTCCTATTAAGCGGGCAACAGCATGACGCTCCATAAACTCTGACATATCAATACGGATCATTTTATCAGCACTATCAAATAAAAACTCAGCTAACTGCTTAGAGAGTTCTGTTTTTCCAACACCAGTTGGTCCTAAGAATAAAAAGCTTCCTAACGGTTTTTTTTCTTGAGAAATGCCCGCTCGTGACCGTGCGATAACATTACAGATGGATTGGACTGCTTGATCTTGTCCTTTAATTTTACTTTTTAAAACTTTTTCCATCATTAAAATTTTTTTCTTTTCAGTAGCCAGCATTTTCGCAGCTGGAATCCCTGTGGCTTTTGCAACAACTTCAGCAATATCTTGTGCATTAACATGATTTTTTAATAAAATAAATTGATGTTCATCTTGATGATTAGCTGTCTCAATACGTTCTTGCAGTTGAGGAATCACTCCGTATTGTAATTGAGACATTAAAGCCAAATCGCCCTGACGACGAGCTGATTCAAATTGAATTTTAGCCGTTTCTAACTGCTCTTTCAGTGCAGCAGCACCCCCTAATAAATCTTTTTCTTTTAACCAAATTTGCTCTAACTCTCTATATTGGCTTTCGATGTTTTGCAGTTCTTGTTGGAGCAAATTCTTACGCTCGATAGCATCTTTTTCTTGTTCTTTACGCAACGCTTCAAGTTCTATTTTCATGGTAATGATTTGTCGATCTAATTTATCAAGTTTTTCCGGTTTAGAATCAATAGCCATACGCAAACGAGATCCAGCTTCATCAATGAGATCAATGGCTTTATCAGGAAGTTGTCTATCGGCAACATAACGCGATGACAATTCTGCGGCTGCAACAAGTGCTCCATCAGTAATTTGAACCCCATGATGTATTTCATAACGTTCTTTTAATCCTCTTAAAATAGCTATTGTGTCTGATAAAGAAGGTTCTTGCACAAGAATTTTTTGAAATCTGCGTTCTAAAGCAGCATCTTTTTCGATGTATTGTTTATATTCTTTTAAGGTTGTAGCCCCAACGCAGTGTAATTCTCCTCGTGCTAACGCTGGTTTTAAAAGATTTGATGCATCCATAGCTCCATCTGTTTTGCCTGCACCTACAAGAAGATGGAGCTCATCGATAAAAAGAATCACTTGACCTTCTTGTTGTTCAAGTTCTTTGAGCAGGTTTTTTAAACGCTCTTCAAATTCTCCTCGAAATTTGGTTCCAGCTATTAATGATCCCATATCCATAGCTAGCACTCGCTTCTGAGCCAGTCCTTCTGGAACCTCGCCATTAATAATACGTTGTGCTAATCCTTCAATAATAGCGGTTTTTCCAACACCTGGTTCACCAATTAAAACAGGATTGTTTTTCGTTCTACGCTGTAAAACCTGAATGGTTCGTCTAATTTCATCGTCACGACCTATCACTGGGTCGAGTTTGCCTTGTGCAGCCAAAGCTGTTAAGTCTGTAGTAAAACGCTCTAACGTTTGACGATTCTCTTCTGCGCTTTGAGAGTCAAGAGGTTGTTTTGTTCGTAGTTGTTGTATAAATGATTGAACAAGCTCTTTCGATAGTCCTGCATTTTTAAGTAACGTTGCGCAAGAGGTACGTCCTTCTTCTAAAATCGCTAAAATAAAAATCTCTGTTGAAACAAAAGCATCTTTGAATTGATTAGCTAACTGAGTTGCTACTGAAAAAATGCGTGTTAATGGAGAAGATAAAGTCGGCTCTTGGGTTGCGTTCATATCTGTTAATTGAGGAAATTTATCTATCGCTTGTAACAAATGATCGCGTAAGTTGTGATGACTTTTACCAGCGCGCTCTAGAAGCAGAGATAATGATCCTTGTTTATCATCAATTATTGCTAAAAGAACATGCTCTATTTGCAATAGAGTATGATTATATTGCATTGCTAGTGTATGAGCTGCTCTGAGAGCATCTTGCATTTTAAGCGTTAATTGTTCAAATTTCATGCTAATCTCTCTTACTAAAACTTTTGCTGGCACTATTAAAGATCTGGTGTCAAGAGAATAGAATTCAAGAGACAGTGGGTTAAAAAATAAAAAATATTTTTGCAATGACTATAAACAATAGAATACAAGAAACTGGGCGATGACCTTTTTGCCTGATGATGCTGATTTTTGCTTTTATTATCATGCTACTTTAAGCTAAAATGAATCAGTTAAAGATTGAGCTAAGAACCTTCATGCAATACGACAGATTAAGCGCTTTTCGACTAAAAGCCCCCAATATTTTTGATTATATCGCTGCAATGATTATTTTTGGCGTGCTTTCTATCTTAGCATGGTCAGCATCAGCTATGGCAACACCTTATGAACTGGGTGAAAAAATATTAATAGTCATTGATTTTCAGCATCTTATATCATATGCATTGAGAACATTTCTTAGAATGATTTTAGCAATGGTTTTATCACTTATCGTGACACTAGCGTTGGGCTCACTGATGGCAAAAAACCAACGTTGTAGAAAAATATTATTACCTATTATTGATATCTGTCAATCACTCCCTCCATTAGGTGTACTTGCCTTTATTGTTGTTTCATGTGTAAAGCTTTTTCCTGGATCAGTATTAGGCTTGGAACTCGCTTCAATCATTACAACATTTTTTTCACAAGTCTGGAATATGATTTTAAGTTTTTATCAATCCCTGATAACTATCCCCAGTGAATTAGAAGAAGCAACACATATTTATCGTTTAACGGCATGGCAACGCTTTTGGCGACTGGAAGTCCCAAGAGCAACTCCAGGTTTAATTATGAACATTATGGTCTCTATGTCGGCCAGTTGGTTTTTTGTTGTCGCATCAGAGGCCATTTCTATTGCTGATCAGAAAATTATTCTGCCAGGAATTGGTTCAGTTATTGCTCAAGCGATCGTTGAACAAAATACTTATGCAGTCGGAATGGCGTTTGCCGCTATGCTCATTATTATTCTTTTGTACGATCAGCTTCTTTTTCGGCCATTACTAGCTTGGTCTGAAAAATTCAAGGAAGAGGAAGATGATGAAATTTACAATACATCGTGGTTTTTTGATTTACTCGCACGCACCCACGTTATTTCAAGTTTAAGCTCAATTTTAACTGAAGTCTTTAATAAACTTCCATCTTATAAAACCTATAAACCTTCTGTATTCAAAACCTATCACAATTACTTTTTTGAAGTGTTGGTGTTAATGTTTGAAATGATGTTTTATGCTTTTGTTTTATATACATGTAGTAAAGGTATACTTTATTTTTATCATTCATTTACTCTCGCTCAGATTATTGATGCCCTTAAACTCGGTGGCATTTCTGCGATTAAAGTTTTCGCAGTTGTTATTATTTCTGCGGTAATATGGGTCCCTATTGGTGTTTTAATAGGATCGAATACGAAATTGGCAATACAATCTCAACCGATTATTCAATTTCTAGCCTCATGTCCACCCCAAATGCTCTACCCCTTTATTTGTGCTTTGATTATTAAATACCAATTAAATGTCAACATTTGGACAGCTCCCCTGATGATTTTTGGAACACAATGGTATATTTTATTTAACGTTATTGCTGGCAGCATGATGATCACCAAAGAGCAACGTCTTGTTGCTGCTAATTTTGGCCTTAAAGGCTGGCTGTTATGGCGCCGACTCTATTTACCTGCTGTGATGCCCTATTGTATTACAGGTTGTTTAACTGCCGCTGGTGGTTGTTGGAACGTTTCCATGCAAACTGATATAGTGGAATGGGGTCCTACAAAATTAGAAGCTGTTGGCATTAGTTCTTATATTAATCAAGGTATTAATAGCGGCGATTTTGATAAGATTATATTAGGCATGGTTATAATGGCATTTTACGTCGTACTGATCAACCGCCTTGTCTGGAACCCCTTATTTGAAAAAGTTAGCGCGTATCGCTAATTGGAGTCTATTATGTCGCATCCTTTAGTTCATGTTCAACAAGTAAGAAAATCCTTTCGTCGCCCAGAAGGGCAAACTCTCCTTGTTCTTGATAATGTTGATTTAAAAATCCAGCCTAACGAGATTGTTGCACTCCTTGGTAAGTCTGGATCAGGTAAATCTACACTCTTACGCATTATTGCAGGACTTGCATCTCCTACCGAAGGACAAGTCTTGTTTAATAATGAGCCCGTTACTGGCCCCATGCCGGGTATTTCAATGGTATTTCAGTCTTTCGCATTGATGCCCTGGTTAACTGTCTTACAGAATGTTGAACTTGGGTTAGAATCTATGGGCCTTCCTACTAAAGAGCGTCGTGAACGCGCTTTAGCGGCGATTGATATGATAGGGCTTGATGGCTTTGAGTCCGCTTATCCTAAAGAGCTGTCTGGCGGTATGCGTCAACGTGTGGGCTTTGCTCGTGCTTTAGTCGTAGAACCAACACTACTTTTAATGGATGAGCCGTTTTCTGCCCTTGATATTTTAACAGCCGAAACTCTCCGTAAAGATTTAATGAATATTTGGGCTGCACGCGATAAAAAGAAGCCGCAAGCTATTTTGTTTGTCACTCATAATATTGAAGAAGCGGCTGAAATTGCTGATAAAATTCTAATATTTGGATCTGATCCTGGATATGTAAAAGCGGAACTCCCTGTGCGTATGCCCTATCCTCGTTTAAAGACTGATTATATTAAAGAGATTGTTGATGATATTTACTTCTTGATGACAACTCCTTTGCCTCATAATAAGATTCGTTTATTACAAGAAGTCGACTTTAATAAGATCGAACTCTCGTATCGTCTTCCTGAAGCAGAACCTAACCAACTGCAAGCGTTGGTCGCTGAAATTTATTTACAAGAACCTAACAAAGCGATTGATTTGCCTGTATTGGTTGATCTTGTGCCTATCAATATTGATGAATTTTTCTCGCTCACAGAAGCTATGCAAATTTTACATTTGGCTAAGATATCAAAAGGGGATATTGCTCTTTCAGAAGATGGAAAACGTTTTGCTCAGGCTGATGTTCAAACAGCAAAAGAAATTTTTGCTGAACTCTTAAATCGATGGGTCCCTATTATTCCACATATTTGCACTCTATTGAATAATAAGGAACGACATAAAGTCAAAGAAGAAGAAATTTTGGAAATACTAGAAGAAAGCTTGAGTGAATCTGAAGCCGAGCGCGTTTTTAAAGTGATTATATCTTGGGGTCGTTATGCAGAACTGTTTGCTTATGACTACGAATATGGCGTCTTAAGCTTAGAAAATCCAGTCTAAGCGCTAAGACAGCTTCACTTGATTGTAAGTATAATATGGCCCCTGAGCAGTTTTACTTTCATCAATCAAATACGCAGCAGGAGAGTATCCCATAGGCATTAATGCATACGGTGAGCTATCTAATTTTTTTAAAAGAATAACTTTATGATTGCCCAATGATCGCGTCAACGATCTTAATTCTGTTATTTGGTTTCCTTGATAATCTACTATTCCAATAAATTTAATTATTTTATTGTTGCTCCAATACACTAACCAAGGTTTTAGAGCAGGCCAATCGCTCGGTTGAATGTAAACAATAATAGCTTTTTCACCCTCATAATCATTCCAATTCCATGATGGGCCATCAATACCTAAAAACTCTTTGCGAGGTTTAAAATAAATCCAGCTTGTGCAGGCGATGACCACAAAAGCACTTATAACGATTGTTTTAATATTCATAAATTTTTAAGCCTTTTAGCAATCATTGCGACTCTATATCCTAAAGCGTAACATAATTTCTTTTCTTCTTGAGTCATCTCTAAATTAGAACGTACCCAATAACTTGGACCATATGGGGTTCCCCCTGCAGATGTCTCCATAAGCTCTGGATTCTCATGATAAGGGATACCTGTAATCAACGCACCTAAATGCAAAAGAGGGATCATCATCGTTAAGAGAGTACTTTCATGGCCACCGTGTAAACTTGATGCTGACGTAAACACTCCAGCAGGTTTCCCAGCTAATGTTCCTTGCAACCAATCTTGACTCAGTCCATCAATAAAATATTTCATTGGAGCTGCCATATTACCAAAACGTGTAGGACTGCCTAACAATAATCCATCACAATTCTTTATGTCTTCGTTTTGGATGTAAGGAGGTCCTTCAGGCGGTATATCATCAGCTATTTTCTCAGTGACGGTAGAGACTTTTGGCACTGTTCTCAGTGTGAAATTCGCCCCCGCTCCCTGAACTCCGGCTACGATCTGTTCAGCCATTTCGAGAGTTGAGCCATTTAAAGAATAATAAACAATAAGAATATTGACCATGGGCGGCCTTACAGAAGTTATGAAATTTGATTATAACGGGTAGGATAAAAACAGCCAAGCGGCTCAATATTTCTTTTAATTACAACAAATTGTTAATCATTGATTTAACAGTTGTTTTAAATAGTTTAGTTTTTTTCTTTTCTTGATCACAAGAATTTTCAAGTGTGTCAAGCACATTCATCATGCTCTTCATGGAGTTGCCTACTTTATTCAAGACAATATCTTCCAGATCAACAGGCAAAAACAATCCTCTTTCTTCAGCTTTTTGCTTGAGTGCTAAACGCATATCCTGTTCGGAAAGAGCTTTAAGTTGATATTGAAGTAAACAAGGAATTTCTGTGAGTATAGGTGTGCTTAATGCGTCACGAGAAGATGTTAAGATTTGATGCCCTTGATCTAAAGACGCTGTAATGAATTCACTCAAACGAGCGATATGCTGATCATCTTGTATGCTATGAAGATTGTCAAAGCATACTAATTTTAACTGATGCAGGCCATTGAGAATATCGAAGTTATTAAGAGGCTTAAGGTCAATATAACCTGCTTGAAACCCTTGATACACCAAAGACTGACAAGCTGCCTGCAAGAGATGAGTTTTGCCTATTCCTTCTTCACCCCATAAGTGAATCAAAACAGGAGAGCGAGACTGTAAAGAATATTTTAATCGCTCCAGTACAGATTGATTGTCACCCACGATAAAATTATCTAAGGTGGTTTTCACACCAAATTTCAGACCTAAGGTTAATTGAAAGCTCACAAATAAAACATAAATTTAGATCATTCTATTGGGAAATTCTAACTAAAAAAAATGTATTTAGCTATCTTTACTTAAATTTATTTACAAATTTAAGTGATCTTTTTTTAATGGGAGAACAATTTTGAAGGAAAAACAGAGACGAAAAAACAAATAAAAAAGTTAATCTGACCTTTTATCCGCCAACGACACTTATCGGAATCGTTGAGAATAAAGGCTTTTGCGCAATTTTATCAACGATCTGTTCTGCTAAAGATTGGAAAACTTGAACTTCTGGGGCTTGTGGTGCGTAAAGAGATAGTGGTTGGGCATAAGCTGTAGAATCAAATAAGTTTCGTGTATAAGCAAGATTCACTATTGAGTCCGAAGTCGCTTGACTGCTTGAAGTAGCATGATAATTCATGACTGTTCCCAAAGAAGGTATGTTCAGTTTCTCAAACATCGCAGCTGAACGCTTAACATCGGCTAACGCTAAGGGATGATCAACGGCCACCATAAGCACGCCTACAAGAGGAATTTTTTGACAAAGGGTTAATATTAAATCGCCTGTTCCTGGAGGTAAATCAATCACCATAATATCAAGAGCTGGCCATGCTGTTTGAGAAAACAATTGCATTAATGCGCCACACGCCATCGGGCCTCTCCAGATTAAAGCTGTTTGTGGGTCAACTAAATGTCCAATAGAAAGCATAGACATATTAAAAGCATAATGAGGCTCAAAATGTTTATCAGTGCGCAATAAGGCTTTCTCTGTAATACCACATAATATTGGTAAGGAAGGCCCATAAATGTCGGCATCTAAAAGCGCTACGGATAAATTATTGCAGGCTAAAGTATGAGCAAGATTGAATGCAACGGTAGATTTACCGACACCGCCTTTACCTGAAGCAACGGCGATAATATTTTTAATCGATTGATGTGGTTTTAATGAATTCTGGGGTTGATGGGTATAAATCCATCGCTCACAAAGACTTCCAGGATATTCTGCGGCTTGCCTTTTAAATGATGCCCCTATTGCCTCGATATAGTGAACCACTGTATTAATACTCAGACAATCTTAAGTTAGGGCAAGTTTTATTAAAAAAAGCAGTAAGATCGTTGTAAAGATCTTTTAAGTCTGGCGGCTCTTTTACTGAAAAAGATTGGAGTTTAAACCAATTAGAGAACTCTTGTGTATTTTGTAACAAATATTTAACTTTTATAGGCGATTGCAGTTGCAACAATTTTACTGTGGCCTCATAAAAAAGCTGATAATGAAACATGTACATTGATATTTATCTTCATACTTATTTGATCTAATCACATCATATCCGATTTTCTTATGAGACTAAAGTTTTTTAACATTATTTTTTATTAATATTTTTTTGCCAGAGCATGAACCATTCCTCATCAAATTCAACATGTTTCAACTCTCCTCGAATAAGTGGAGTTACTCCTTTTTTTTGCTCAAATTGGATAGGAAAGAATCCTTTTTGCGGATCAAGTACAAATGTGTTAATCCGATTGCGATGCGTTGATGTTAAGATGACCTTGTCATGATCAGTTGTTTCTGTTTGGTAAAAATAGTCTTGAACACCCTTATAATCAATACAGGAGAGCGTTATGTCTTGTATGCCGTGATTTCTAAGATTTTGTATCAGCTGTAATTGCATCACCAATCTATCGTAACATGGTTCTAGATATTCAAAAATCTGCTCTAGTTTTTCCTGTGAGTTTATATCTATTTTTTCAAGACGAGCTAAGTGATCTTCAAAACTAATTTTATAATCAATTTTTTCTGCATGACTTTGTTCTTTAGAAAGAATATAGGAATGGGGAATACATTGATTGTCTTTCAAAAAGAAGCGACTTTCTTGATATTCAGCAAAATTAAATAAAAACAAGGTTGATTTGATTTGCTGCTTATAAGAATACTCATGATGATCAACGTGAGAGAGTTCGGACTGCATTGTTCCACAATACCAACCCCTCCAATAAACATCATAATCTGCTTTAAAAACAAACTGCTCTGCTGATAATAGTCCAATGATCAAATTTAAAAAAATAATAATTAAAAAGTTCACTAGCGCCTTGTAGTTCTTTCTTTATATTTTAGCAAACATTTTGATTTAGATTAGAATATTAATGATTGCTACAATAAAGGAAAATAATCAAAAGGATATATATTGAGGGCGTTGATTTTATTACTGTT
>RFNU01000218.1 GCA_009927065.1 bacterium
ATACATTATTGGTGAGTATGATTTTCAGTTAACTTTATCTGTTTTATATAGCTTATTGTTTGTGATTTCGGGAGCAGTATTTTCTCGCTTGTTAGAAGTTACTAGTATGGAAGTCGAGATGAATAAGGAGATCGATGCTGATAATGAGTTGTTAGGTATCGCTAAAACCTATCTTTTTAGTTCTTTGATTGGAGCGGGCTTTATCACACGTTATGCTGGGGCTGATATTGCTGCTGCTACAAAAAATGGCACTCAAAGCAAATTTTTTTCGATTATGGGATTCTGTCTTCCATTGTTATTATGTACTGTATCCCCATATTTTTATCTTTTTATACCTAAGTTTGTAATCTTAGCTATTTTTGTCAAAGTATTATTTTTAACAACATGGCGTATTTTATTATTGCCTCTTCTTACTCTTCATTTAAAAGAAAAGATTATCATGTTAATTGGGATGGTTTTTGTTCTTAATACCGGCCTGATGCCAGGAACGTTTTATACAGGAATCTTACATTTTGTGATTTTTGCTATTGAATATATGCGCTGTAAAATTGTTAAAGCTAAATTTTCTCTGGATATGATTCAAAGTAATACTCAACGAGATTTAATTGATAATATGCTGTTGGGGACCTATGGTCACAAAACAATTGTTTGGTTGCTTCAGGGCTATGTTTTTTTTGGAAATGCCTATAATCTCAAAATGCAGCTCTTAAAATTAATCAAAGATCGTATTGCAGAAAATAATCCTATTGATGCAGTCATTATTGATTTTAAAGCCGTTCAAGGAACTGATACTGATATTATTTACAATATAAAAACTATTTATCAAGTGCTCAATCGCTTTAATGTGATTTTATGTGTTTGCTATCCTAATCTAGAAAAAAATGCATTAAATGAAAAAAACCTACATATATTTAATTATCTTGATGAGTGTTTATTATGGAATGAAAATAGAATCATAGCTGCTTTTACATCAGCTGATCATGCAAAAGCCAATCCGTTAGATAAAATTTTACCTAATAAAGAAGATCAAGAGATCTTAAAAGAGTTTGCTGATATTAGAACATTAAATCCTTACAATATGCTATATCTAGAAAAGTCAACGATACAGTCCATTTTCTTTTTAATGGAGGGTGAAGTTAATTTAATGTTTACCGGAGATATTAGTTCTGGAGGACAATTATTTTCACAAATTGTGTTGGCAGGAAATTTTGTGGGAGAGGGGGAAGTGTTTTTAGATGCAGTCGCGCGATCTACTGCGATTACTAAGTCTAAATCAGTCATTTTAGAATTACGGATGGATAGATTAGCAGAAATCCAACAAAGACACCCTCATTTAGTCAATATATTATATCGATACATATTAAGCGATTGTTTTTATCGCATGGATCGATCTAAATCCTTATCAAGCGAGATTTTAGGTTTTAGCAATAATGCATGATAAAAAAAGCCGGAACATCCGGCTTTTTCTATAACTTTAATTTGTTGAATACCTGCTTGTTGGGAGACTCTTCTTGCGTTATCGCTTCAGTAGGAAGATCATGTTTTGTTGAAAAAGGGATGATTGTTGTGCAACAGCTAGAATCATTACTCAATTGATCATTAATGAAATTATTTTTCTTTGAAAATAATAATGATGAAATGATAGCAGACGCTTTAGTAAGAACGGTATCTACAAGTAAAACGCCAACACCAATGCTCAGAAGAGTGAAATAACTCGGGAAACTACTAAGAATTTTTTTTGAAACATCAGAGTCGATAGGGGGCATTCTTAAAGATCTTATGTTGAATGACATTGAAAGATAATATTATCAAAAAAAGTAAAATTGATAAATACAAAACAAAAACTATTCGTATGAAGTAAAAAACATTATTATTTGTTAAATAAAAGATTTTTCAGTTTTACTTTTCCAATAAAAAGTAAAAACGTGCAAAAAAAAGCATGATATGTTAGTATAAGATTGACTGGGGGCGATCGGATTCGACGAGGATATTGAACCCCAAGTTGCATGTCGAGCATTGCAGTGACCTCGTAAATCTTTCTGCAAAAACAATAAATGCAAACTCTAAAAAGTTAGCTAAAAAAGTAGCAGTAGCAGCTTAGTCTGCTTTTGCCTTTTCTGTGACTAGCAAGTTTCCTGTGGCTTGCTAGCTCGCAGTCGTTGATTACGGGTCGACTTAAGTATTGTCTGGTGGCTTAAGTGGGAATAAATCAGAATAGTTGAATTCTTTTCTTGGTTCTTTAAGAGAAGTTTTCGGCGAATGTGATTAAAGAACTAAACATGTAGATGCTTGGGCGGATAATTTTCGGACGCGGGTTCAATTCCCGCCGCCTCCACCATATTCAAGTGCTTGTATTTAAAGTCTTTTACGCATAAAAGACATTTTTATGCGAGTGAAATGCGAGTGAAACTCAAAAAAGTGTTGAAGGGATAGCTTATTGCCATCCCTCAACTTAATAAAAAGGCTACAGTTCTGTATCATGATCCCAGTTAAAATTCGGGGTCAAATTGTAATGAACAGACAGATGAGCATATTTTTGAGTAGTCTGGATATCTGAGTGTCCTAAAATACTTTTTAAATCCCAAATATTGGCTGTTTTTATCATAAACCACGAAGCAAATGTATGTCTTAAATCATGAAAACGGATCTTAGGTACAGCACTTTTTCTAATGAGGTTTTGAAAATAATAACCAGAAAGCTTTCTTGCGCTTACACGATTTCCATTTTTATTAACAAAAATAATTTCATTTTTAGGATGTTCAGCAACTGCTTTTTGTAAAAGCTCGTAAAGATCTGATGATTTGGAAAAACGAATAAATCTTTCTTTACCATGCTTTGTAGGAGCGTAACAACCCTCTTTTTCAGACCATTGACGATGAATATGGATCTGACATTGATCTAAGTTAATATCGCTTTTAGATAGCCCTACAATCTCTCCTAGCCTCATTCCTAAGTCTAACGCTAATCGATAGGCTAAATAATAAGCATCTTCTTTAGCTAAACTTAAAAATTGAGTAATATGATTTCTGTCCTCCCACCAAGTATATTTTTTATCTGATATTTTTTGCATTCTTACATTTTTGGCAGGATTTTCTTTTAACATATCCCATTCTACACCTTTCTTTAAAATAGTTTTGAGAAGACCAAGGCAGTTATTAACGGATTTGGGAGATAATTCATTTAGGATTTGAATCTTAAAGTCTTCAATAAGACATTGGTTTATCATTTCCAGTTTATAATTTATAAAAAATGGCTTGATTCTATAGGTCAAATCAATTTTATATCTCATTGCCGTCGTGGCTCGAATAGTTGGCAGATGTATTTCTTCAAATCGCAAGATAAGATGTTGAAAGGTGAGATTTGTATAAACCGTGTCATTTTCTTTATTAAAAGTGCTATACAGATACAGACCTAACTGAATATCATGCCATTTTTTGGCTTCTCTTTTGTTTTTAAATCCACTTTTGCTTTTGGTTCTTTTTCCATCTATGTAAATTTCTGCTCGCCAAGTATCCCTTTCTTTATAAATAGCCATTAGTTGCATCCTCTTTGAATCCATAAACATACAGCTTTTTTTGAAAACCAGAGTTTCCCTTTTATTTTGATATGAGGCATGTCTTCTTTTTGGATCCATCGATACACTGTATGTTTGCTATATTGATTTCTAAGAAGAGTTAATAGTTCATTCATCGTTAAAAGATCGTTGAAAAAAGTTGATTGAGTGCTTTCCATAGCGCTTATCCTTATAAACATCTAAAAAGAGAGGGATTAATTTTGATAATACGAGAGGGTCTAAAACCTGTATTAACTTCTTTAACCTTGATCCAATGATGCTGGCAAAGAAAAGAAACTGCATTTTCGACTTGCTCTGAAGTGGTGAGATGTTCCCAGCAATGGCGGCTAATAAGAGCGGATGGTGTCACCATCGGTTATTTTTTTAGCTGCTAACTTTGCTTTAAAAGCTTGGACAGAGTGATGAAAAGGGTAGTCATGAACTCGATAGATCTTTTTAGCATGTAAGGACAAGTATTCAGCCCATTTAATCGCTAAAAGGATTGCATCTTTTTGAATCGCGGTTGGGCAAAAAATATTATCCTCGTTATGAAGTAACTGAAAAATCAGGGCCAGAGAGGGAACTAAAGAGCGATATTTCGATAGATGGGCTTCATAATGAGAATTGGTAATGATATTTGACCGCAATAACTCTTCAAGTTTTTCTCGCCAATTATTAAAAATTTCTTGAGATTCATCATCAAATCTAAGGCCTATTGGCTTTTCGTTATCTGGAGACTCAAAGGAATAAAGCTTATGGATTAAGTATTCAACTTTTTTTTGTGCTTTGACATTTGGAGCAACATCATGATTTTTCCATTTCCCTTTTATTTCAGGAAATATTACCAATTGAAATCTTTGCAAAAGTCCGTCATCATTAGTATCGAGGGCACTGGTTATGAGTTTCTCTAGCTTATCTGGTTGGATGCCACCAAAAAGAGATAAGCACAGAGATGGAACATGAACGGTCCCCCTTCCTCTATTCGGTCAAGAGTATAAGATCCATAACCGTTCCAAGCTTCAAGATAAAATTCTCGATCACCTTCTCGCCCATATTTATTAAGAGAAATTAACCAGCCTGCAAGCTCATCTCTTATTACTAAAAGACCATTTGGATTTTCTAACAAAAGTTGAATTAATTTCTCTACAGTAGCGTCATTAGTCTTTAAGCGCTTACAAATAGGGATATTACTATCCAATTGACCTCTAATATTTTGTAAACGTTCCTTTAACACTTCAGATTCTTCAAGATTATTTTTTTTAATGGACTTAATAAGCTGATCTTTAATAGCATCAAGAGTGGCTTCATTGATTGTTTTATCGATTTCCCAATTTTTAATTTTTTTAGAGAAGCATTGATTCTCTAGCTCCACAAGAGACTCTATAGGACGCAACGCTGCAGCGATAGCAGGAGATTTAAATGACCCAGGCCGAGCTACAATAGCCCCCCATAAATTTGGAACAACCATCCAATCATCATTCTTTTTAGGATAAATTCTAATTTTTCTTCCGATGATGGCGCTGATGCCCACAATGGCGGGAACAAGAATAAATTCAAATGGAACCTGCATTCTTTGAGATACATCAATAATCCAGTCTTGTAATGAAATAGGAATAAACGAGTCATCCATCAAAGGAATTTCATAAGAAGTGACTGGAAGCTCAATCATTTCATCCCAGGGTTCTTCTTCAGCATGGTATTGCGAAATGCTTTTAGCTACGCTGAGCACTTCTTCTGCGGTCAGGGAGGGATCACAAGCTTCTTGATTGAAATAACATAAAAATTTTCCAATAGAGTTAAGATCAAATTGATGTTTTTTTAATGTCCCAGCAATACTAGCAAGAAAATTATTTCTATTCCCTTCTCCTATCACTGTGATATTTGAATTTAATTTTTGAGTAATTGGCTTTTTTTCTATTTCTTCTATCAACCAGTTAGGGAGTTCTTGATGATCTAACGTAGCTGATTCCCACTGATACAGATTTCCACTTTGGTGGCTACTTGGTGGCGCTACGATATAACCTCCATCACCTCGAACATCGATGCCGGGTAAGAGATTGACTTTATTTTTTAGCGAGAGGTTGGCTGGAATATTAAAATAAAAATGTAGCCCGTTGCCACCGCTACGAACTTTCCATCCTAACAAGTTTCCATATTGAGATTGCCAATGTTCAAGAGATATTAGACCTCCATTTTTGGGATCAATATCAATAACAATTTTTCTTGAAGCCTTTCCAGTAATAATACCTATGTTTGCTTTAGGCCATTTTTTCCACCACAATTGAATTGTCTCAATATTTGTACTGGCATCTTTTAACCCATTTTTTAGTCTAGGGTGTTTCCCTACGCTAGAGCAATCTTTTTTAAGACAACTACATTGGCCCTTTGTAGTTGCTTCATAGAGAGGTATAATTGGGAAATTAAGTGAAGCGTAGAAAGCAGCCCATTGAGCTAATGGAGCTGTCTTTTCTGGCAATATGATTGACTGCATATTTTGACCTCCTTTGTCAAAAATGATTAAACTCGAACGTAATCATGATTATTGCTGATCAAGTGCCATCACAAATGCTTATAAATAATCATTTGTGATTTACGATGCTTATAATTAAACATTTGCGATAGCGTTGTCAAAGTCGTAATCGTTTCTAAAAAATTACTAATTTGGATGTCTTAGATAATGAAAAAAAAGGAATTAATAGAAGATTTAGGCCGAATTATAAATAAAATTCGCAAAAAAAAACCTATGTCTCAAGTTATCCTGGGCAATCTTTCGGAAAGTTCTCAAATGACTATCCAACGAATTGAAAGTGGTAATGGAGGGGGCACTAAAATAGAAACCCTTTTAGGAATAGCCGAGGCTTTAGAAGTATCCTTGGCAGATATATTTTTTGAATTAGAAAAAGAATCAATAGAAGGCAAAGAGTTTAACTCGAATTGGGAAAAGGCAGAGCATGTGCTTAAATCCATGAATCCTTCTGAAAAAGAATGGATTTCTGAAATTATCTTAAAAATACTTGATCACAAACAAACCTCTTAGTGTGGTTTTGTCAGTTTGATGCTTTTACTCTTTTTAAATTTTAATTTATGTTTATCAGCATAACTGTCTAAACTGACAATACTTATCAAAAAAATATCGTATAAGAATTTTGCTAATTTAATATGCAGAATTCTCTTTATTTCTTCGCACAAAATAATCCAAAAAATATTTCATAATTAAACGCAAACTTTTATAGTTGGTATATACAGACTAAAAATTTGGACTGAAAGTGCATAATCATGCAGCTGTATTGGAATGGGCAATCAATTGTTTGGCAGCTAAAGGATACTTTTTGAAAGATTCGCCGCAGGTCTTGCTGGAAACACCGTGGTCAACTCTTATTCGATGCTCAACAACTAAAGGTGATGTTTATTTGAAGCAGATGCCTGCAACTATAAGCTTAGAAGCGCAAATTATCCAACTATTACGAGAGCAATTTCATGCCAGCGTGCCTGTGGTGATAGCAAGCAACGAAAAACAGCATTGTTTTTTGATGGAGAGTGGTGGGCAATCATTACGTCAATATCTAAAAACAACTTTTAATCCAGCTTTATTGTACGAATCTATTAAACAATATACATCTGTTCAACGTTCCACAGAACATCATGAGTGCTCTTTTTTTGAACTGGATGTCCCAGATTGGCGTTTAGATAAATTGCCTGAACTCTATGATCACTTGATGAATCAGGAAGATTTTCTAAAAGAAGAGAGCCTGACAGACAACGAATTGGACAGGCTGCGTCAATTAAGTCCCCAATTTTTAGCACAATGTAGCTCATTGGCTCAGTATGAAATCCCATCAACATTGGTTCAATATGATTTTAACACAAATAATATTTTGATTGATCCTAAAACTAAAAAGTTGAGTTTTATTGATCTGGGTGAAATTGTGATTGCCCATCCATTTTTTTCATTACATACTTTTTTTTATCAGGCCTCTATCCATCATGGCGTAACAGAGTTTGATCCGCTTTATAACCAACTTCAGGATGTCTGTTTTGAGAACTGGTTAAACTTCATGGCAAAAGACCAATTATTAGCAGCTTTTATGTTAGCTAAGAAATTATGGCCTATTTATTCTGCTCTATGTACCTATCGTCTCATGATAAATGTAGATATCGTAGCTTTTAAGCAGCATTATGCCGAGCAACCCTATAAGCTGGCGGCCCATTTGAGAGGATATCTAGCTGCTTCATGAAATGAAGATATGGCCTATAAAAAATATAGATCAATATGTTAATCAGACACTGAATCCAAATAGATTCAGTGTCTCAAGAATTATAAAGTTATTTTCAAGGAATTCTCCTTGCCTAATATGGCTTAATCTAATCCAAACAAAAATAATAATGTTTTAACGGTAGGTGACTTTAGTGCCTTATAAGTCAGTTGCTTGCTGGTCGATCATGAAAACACCTGTTGTACAGCTAAACTATTTTGTCGAGTAGATGCAATTTGCGAGTGAAATGCGAGTGAAACAAATGCTTAAAAATGATGAATGATGCAGGGTTATAATTAGAGATAACCTAGAAAAATGCATACTTCTAACTCTAAATATTGTGGTGCCTAGTCTTCAATTCTCGCCGCCTCCGCCACTTCAACACGACAAATCAAAGCACTCGAGAATTTTTCTGGTTTCAATTCCCGCAGACTCCGCCAACTTGTTAATCTATAATGTTATTTTGAACAATAACATAAGATGCCTTGATTTATTTATGAGCGCTCATGCGCGATCATTTTCAATTCCCGCCACAATGCGCGCGCATGTTCCAACTCATAACATAAGAGAAGAAAAGAATAGATAGTGGGAGAAAAAAGCCTCTTTAAGGGCTTTTTCTGCCATCATTAGAGATGTGAGTGCGAGACGAAACATCCGAGCAATCGGATTAGCCGATATGCTGGGACACAGCATTTGCATCAAGAGTTCCCTGAAGCGAGAGTTGCCGGCGCAACTGCTTGCGCGAGAGGTCTTCAGGTTGCTGAAGATGGGTCGCAAGAAGCCCCCATTAGAATTGCCCTAGCAATTTAGTGGTGGGAGTGTCACT
>RFNU01000183.1 GCA_009927065.1 bacterium
GAGAGCTCGAAAATGTCAACTCTAATCCAGACTATGATAGTGTATTGACTTTATTAAAGACTATTGCTGATGATGCCTCGATCAATCAACTCATATTCAATGGGTAAATGTTTTATCAGCTCTTTTCACTGACTCTGGAATAAGAATATCTTCTAAAAAAAGTGTTATTGTTTGAACAGAAGGTCTATCTTGTGGATTATGAGACAACATGGATTGAATAAAGCTCGTATCAGGTGTTAATTCTTCACAATACACATCTGTCCACAGAGTTCGGCCTAATGCAAAAACATCTGTTTCATAACAGAACAGGGATCTAAAATTATCTTTTAATGAAGAAAGCCATGCTTGCTCACCTTGCTCACGGATCATCAATTGGTTCTCACAATTATTGTGATCGACAAAAAATTCTGGTGCCATATAGCCCGCAGTCCCCAACCCCTTTGACATTTGACCATGATGAGGTAAAAATGATTCTTCAAAATCAATAAAATTAACTTCAAAGCCGGTTTGGGTGTGTGCAATACAAATATTGTCAGCTTTAATATCTGTGTGAACAATACCTTTACCAGCAATTTGTGTGAGAAAAGCACGCATAATCGCTTGAGATAATGCGTATGATTCTTCTCGTGAAATATTTTGATCAAGACGTTGTCTTTTCATCTGAAGATACTCAAAAAGAGACTCTCCTAAAAAAGGCATAATGTCTATTTTTTTGACTTGAAATTCGTTTTTTCTATAAAGCGTTGATCGTGAAAAATATACACCAAGTTTTTCACGCAAGAGGTCATTTTGAGGCTCTAGTGTTTCCATAGCATGAAATGTTTTACTGATCAAACAATAAGCCAGGCCGTCTTGAGTTGTCACTTTTTTAACGACCTGTTTACTACCATCACATAAAATATCTTTTTTATAGTATGCGTCTTGATCGTCAGGCAAAGGATGAAAAAGCATTTTATTATTCACAATCGTACAAGAACGCTGCATCCTATCTTCTTTATAAGAAACAATAAGAGGAATTTCTATAGTTTGGCCATCACTCCCTTTTGAAAAAATTAACGATCGATATCCATCACCTTTATCACGTGTAATTTTAGAGCCATCGGGATAACCCTGTTGTGATGGTGGGAGTAATGATCGATGTTTTTCATCAATAAAGTCCCAAGGATGGGTCAAATACTCTCTAATGCAGTGTTGCTCTGACTTCAATCTGCTTTTTTTAAAAGCATCATGTAATGCTCTATCAAAAAATGGCTTTTGTGAACAAGGCGCTACAAGATCTCCGTTAGGTAATGTTTCATCACTGAAAAATTTCTCTTTCATCACACTATAATCTTGTTCATCAATAATATTTTTGTGTAAAAAATATGATGTTAAAGCATTAAAAAAAATAATCTCAGCATAGCCATAACGACAGAATCGATCGATTGTTAAGCGTATTTCATGAGGACGAACGGCTATATCTTCACTATACCAATTTTGTAAAAATCCTTTTTCTGAGATCTGTTGCAACCAAGCTGTTAAAGACTCATCATGTTGTTGCAGTGATGCGGAGTTGACGACTTGTCTTGTTAAAGGAAAGAGCGCAGTGTTTATAAATGTTTTTTCAATCACCCATTCTTTGCGTTTTTGTCCGTTATGATCGACATAAGGATAACATGCCATTTTAAGAGAGTCTGGCAATGCAAAAAACTCATCTGTCATTAAAAGATTAGCTCGACTACTGCTTTCTCTATAGAGTAATTTTTTAAAGCGGTAGTGAGCATCAACAACCACTAAAAAATTATTACTGTGAGCTTCAACAGCAATCTGATGTTCAAAATGCAGCTGTGTAAAAGTTTTTGCACAATATTGACAAAGCGTTTCTAAAAACGCTGTTGGAGTACCCCCATTTGCTGCAATACATTGCTCAAGAATATCTGTATGATTCAAATCATATAGCGCTGAGAAAGGAATGACATAAAGAGGATCGTCTTGAGTATTGTGTTCAAGCAAATAGGAAGGTATTTCGCTATAAATCATGCCAAGATCATCACTCGTTATATAAGCTAAGGTATCTTGAATAAAATCAAGATGCAGTAAATTGCTTGGACAAGAAATTTTTTTATTTAAAAGATAGCTATGCGCGATATTTAATGAGCACTCACGGATATTCAATGCGTCACCAACACTATTAATGCCTAATTTAACAAGTGCAGGAGCATAGCTAGAATCTTCACAAGGCACTGCTATCAATAAAGAATCTAATGAAGGCAATGTGAATGCACTGATATGAAGAACATGATCATGATACTTTTCTAATAAAGAGCAGTAACGATCTGTCGCTGCTGGGTGAATGAGAAAGAGAATCTCTTTTTCTCCTGCTATGGAGTTTTTTATTAACGGACAAGTTAAGCTCTCTGGCTCTATTGCTGAAACCAGATCTTCTTCGTCAAGGGGCAACCAAAGACCTTGAATGTCGATAGGCTTAAAAAGGCAAGTATCGTTTTGATCTTGAGGTTTATCGCCAACACTCATGTCATGATATTCTTTATCATTGTTTATCACGATGACACGATTATCACCAAACGATCGGTGCGTCCTAGAGAGTTCATGATAAATAAAATGCACTAACGGCTCATGTTGCAAGATCGCGCGAAAAGGCAAAAAAGCACGATCGGTTACTATAGCCCGCTTCATCTCTTCATAAGAATAACGGGGCTGCACAATTTGTTGATCATCTGTATTCATAACGATATATTTTTTTATGATCTTTATTGAAGATTATGCTGCTAAAAAACAGTATCTCTTTAATAAATAAGGTTTTTAAATAAATTTAACTATAAATTTTAATGCGATGCGAGTGAAATCGCAATATTTATTTGATGGTTATCAGGCTTAATTGAGTGTACAAGCAACGATTTTTGTCGTGATCACATAAGATTCAATCAAGCACAATGAGGCTTATCCACTCTTATCGGCTCAGAAGGGCTAATCAGTGGATTTTCATTGCTCACTGCTTTTTTTTCAAAAGATTCGCTCCTTGAACCGAACATGAGGCGAATAAACGGTTCGCATGCGAACAAAAAAGATTCACATGAAGTTTTTTCATGAACAGTGGCATGATATAGATCATGATCAACAGTTGATAATATCTCGCAAAATAAATCCTCGGCTTGATCGTCATCGGAAAAACATTTTGCATGATAAGCTTCTTTGAAAAGATCTTCTTTATTTTTTGAATCAAGACGTTCTAATAAAGAAGCTAAAAGATCAATAGCGTCTTCTTTAAATATCTTCCTGAAAGATTCGTTATCAATAATTAATCTTTTTTTGCTATAGATTTTAAAATCAACGATGGATTTGAATAATAAAGTAATTTCTTTTCTCAATAATCCTGATTGAATAGCATCTTGATTTAAGAAAAACTCTTTGAAATGCACACTATATTTAATGATTTTTTTTAAGTCATCTGTTCGTTTTACCATAAAGGTTATAATATCTGATTGAGATTGTGCAGCTATTGCATCCTGTGCTGGAAAATACGTATCAGCCAAATCACTGAGTAGTTTTGGATTGATTAGAGAACATCTTAAAGCTGTAATCATATTTTCATGATGGACAGACTTTATTTGCGACATGGCGTGCAAAGTCTTTCTAGATGATATCGATCCACCATTATCTTTATGCCAAATATAGTTATAAAATTCTAATTGAGTATCAGGGTTATGAACAACTTCGTTTTCAGTGAGATCTCCCATATACCATTGTGCATCATATTCAATATTGCCCAAACCAGCAAAAGCACAACCAGAATCAAGATGAGTGAAATGAAAATTGGGCTTTCCATCCGCTTTCAGTCCATTAAAAACAAGTCCTAAATTATTAAATTTGAGATCTAAATCGCCTAAT
This sequence comes from bacterium, assembly GCA_009927065.1. Lineage (GTDB taxonomy): Bacteria > Pseudomonadota > Gammaproteobacteria > Berkiellales > Berkiellaceae > LLD-282. The sequence goes on from RFNU01000183.1 coordinate 3,889, forward strand.
ATCTTAGCCAAGAGAGTGCAGGTACCAAAACCAGGAAGATCCGCAGCGTATATTCGCTGATTAAAAAAATTGTAGTCATGGCCATTAAATTGATATATTCTTTTTTTAAAAGCTAAAATCCCGTCTGGATAATATTTAAAATCACCGATAAAATTTAACTTTTTAGAAGCAACATACACTTCTATATTATCAAGGTCGATAATCTCTGAGGAAAAAGCCATCCGATATTTTGGAAATAAATTCATGCCATTAAAAAGATGCTCAGGACAAACTAGACGGCGATACTCTTGAGCATAAACTTCAAGAGCAGCAAGAGCCACTTTACCGTCATTCATAGAACGTTCAGCATCAATATCAAGGAATTTATCCATATCCGATAGAAACCATCGTTGATAATACCAAGGAGTTCCCTTACGATATTTTGACTTAATCTCATCAAAAAGAGATGTTGGGACTTGGGGGCAACGCGTTTTTAAAGCCTCTATGAGTAAAGTTAAGCTAGGTTGAGCTGTAATAGCTACTGTCATAAAAGGATCGTGAAAAATCTTTGCGGCTCCGATAAGCTCATCCCAGCTCAGCAACTCATGATTATTTGATGATAAATAATCTTTCCAATTTAAATCATCATCTTCTAAAGTTTTCAATATTTTATTCAAAACCCGTTTTTTATCACCATGAGCTAATCCTAATAACGATCCATAAGTGGCACAAGGATTAAGTATTTTTTTAAAAACCCAATAGTCGTGAAGAGATTGTTTTTGCTTATCTGTTCTTTGTTTTTTTGCTAAAACAATCTGATGACTTGCTTGGGATGCTCGAGAAAAAAGAAGAACAGTGTGTTGCGTATCTTTTGTTTTAGCGGATTGACTAAAATCTTGTGTGCGCACGAGTCTCATTGTTTACCTGCAAGACCTTATACAGAGCTATTAATATCAGTTCCAAAGACTTGCGATTGAAGAGCAAATCTGCCAGTCTACATTATAGTTTTTTTAATAAATAATAACTACCGATTTGAAAAAATAAATCTTTTTATTTTTAGGTGAATTTTATAAATCGCGATCGACTCCAGCGAGTGAACTTACCCACCCTTGAATGCTAAGATTATTATAACCTGCTATCCTATTGTACAGTAAAGAGCCCTGTTGTCCCCGGTATAGTATGAACATCACTGAGCGTTATCATTTTTCTTTTAAAGATTCTTGTGGAAATTATTTTCTCTCCCCTACGCAAAAATTAATGAGTCGAACTCTTTTTCCTCTGGTTGAAAATCTTGTTAAGTTTGCTTATACGAACACTGATATCAATGTGGGTTTGTCTCAACTTGATTTTTGGCGACAAGAACTCACCAGGATGATTAGTCATCAACCCCCTTCACATCCACTGATGAAACACATTTATCAAATGCACACAAAATATTTATTACCACTATCATCTTTATTTCAATTTTTTGATGCAATTGAGTGGCAAATTAATGACCAAACACTCCTGAGTAACCAAGATTTTACGCAATTTTGTGCCAAGTTAAGCTCTTTTTGGATTGTGATTTTTTATCATAAGAAGACATTAACAGCAGAAGAACTTTTCATTATTGATCAACTACGTCTGTACATGATCAAAGTTCGTTTAGCTCAATGGATTGGATTAGATTATCACGCTCATTCTCTTATTCCTAAAAAATGGGAAGAGCCTACATCATGCTTTATGACAATAGTTAATCATCTCCTGGAGTCGGCTCGGGAACATCAAGATAATATAGAGTGTCAATTAAAAAAGCAGGTACGACTACAGTTCGCTCATTTAGTTTTTTTCCAGGAACATCTTAAACTTCATCAATTATTAAAAGAGAATATCCATATTATTGAAAAAAACTTTATCAAACCAAGCTACCGAACGCAAATAGAAGCTATTATAAAATCAAGCCTTATCTCTATACGATCAACGCTAAATAATTCTTCATAACCTCTCTATTGAAGAAAAACTTACCCTGCATGTTGTAGTTCATGAAATCATCAAAGACATTAATAGATCAAGGATGAGAAGCCTGATCTTATGTATTTTTTTAACAAAACTAGAGAAATGCTCGTATCTTGAAACTGAGTATATTCCCTTGCTCATGTTCAAGATACGAGTTATTACTATGCATACTCATGTTAATCGTAATAGTACAGGAACAGCTCATCATGTTTTAAAAGAAGTTTAAGCTAAAATAAAATTAAATTAAATGATTAAAAGGAATGAGTCATGCCATACAGTACTTATATTATTGGACAAAACACGGAAGATTTTGCTGCTGAGATGAATGCTACAAAAGATAAAGCATCATTTTGGAGTGGGCGATTTAAAGATATTGATAGACGGTTGCTTTATCTGGAAGATAAAATGGGTAATATTTTTAATGCTGCTCTGGGAACAGAGTCTCAATGGGATGCTATTGTAGAAGATTTGGGCGATATTCCGCAACAGGAAGATCAAAAAGCAGCTTATATGCGCAAATTATTTGATACTGTTAAATTAATGATTGCAGGATCGGAAGGTGCCCAAGAAGCCTCTACGATGAAGTTTTTTAATAAAAAAATCAGTGAATTCAAAAGTCATTATTGTCCTGATTTCTCTGAAGTGTTGAGTAAATCATCTCTTATTTTATCAATAGATCCTCAACCGATTAAAGAAAGAGAGGATGCTAACGTGAGATCGCTGAATGATTTAGTTAAATTATCTTTAACATTGCGTGAAGAAAAAATGAGTTATCTTGAGCGGTGCGCCTATTTAAAGCATGCTATTGAAACCGCTGAAGATGATTCTTTAGCTTCATTCAAAGAGTCCTCATTAAAAGCAGCATGTTATATCGAACGCATCTCACAGATAGCAGCCTATCTTAATATTACAGCCTCTGCAGATCCATCTATGACAAAAAAACGATGTTTGATATCTAGCTATTTATCTGAAGATAAAATGGTTGAGCAAGGCTATTTGGGGCTTGCCATTGATCAAGCGAGGGGGTTAATGAATACAAAAGCATCTATTTTACTGCTGTCATCAAGACATCCTGAGATGTTAGATTTTGAAACACTACATTTATTTACCAGTATTAATAATGGTCCAAAAACAATCGGCATACTAAATCATCAATATCAAGAAATTGTTTCAATCAATGGGCCAGATCAAAGTCTTCAAACAGCCAGTAATAATAAAATGGCTGAGTGCGCTACGAAGAGGTTTGCTAATAAAGAAGATTTTTATCAATATATTAGCGATTTTTTTACCGCACAATCTGCAAATGGTTTAGCGCCATTAATGATACGTAATGCTCTTTTTTATTTAGAAATGCTCCCAGGTCATACAGATAAGTCTCAATTCACACAACAAGCTTGTGTTTCAGCGATACATACAACTGCGCCTAAAGAGTTAACGTCTTCGTTGATAAATACTAATTCAACGGTTATCGCTCGTTTAAATCAAAAATCAAGAATAAAAGAATTCATACAAATGATGTTTCATCATGTGCATAAAGTACGTGTATCACCTATTTTAGAAGAAATGAGGCAACATTTGCAACGTCTTTTAAAACATAACGATGACTCAACTCATAGTGCTCCTTGACGGCAATAATCTCAGCAACTCAGAGGATAAAGCTTAGAACAACAATATGTTATGTTTTTTAAGGGTTATCTTCTGATGTTGTATTGCCTTTGTGAACTACCCGCCGATGAATGAGCGGGCTTCCGATTAGGCGACAGCAACAGTGTGCTGACGCTTAA
>RFNU01000060.1 GCA_009927065.1 bacterium
GCATAAAGTTGCGCATTTTCAGCTCCAAATAAAGCTAAATTCAGTATCCTTACAAAAGCGAAAATAAACCCGATAACCTTGATTTTTATTGAAAAATAAATCATAATACGTGCTGTATCAAGATCATATTAAAAATATTTGCCCTCACCCATGAGTATTGTTGTATAACCATGTTAACGCTAGAAGAAAAGTTTTCTTACATTTTTAAAGATAAAAATTTACTTAAGCAAGCATTAACTCACCGTTCTTTTGGTGCTCAACATAATGAGCGCTTAGAATTCTTGGGAGATGCTTTTTTAAACGCTGCCATGGCATCTTGGTTGTATGTGAAATTGTCTGATCAGACTGAGGGTGTCTTAACCCGCTCAAGAGCGGCTTTAGTGAAAAAGGAATCATTAGTTAAATACGCTACTGATTTGCAATTACAAGATTTTTTAATAGTCGGTACAGGTGAATTAACACGCCCAACACCTGCTGTGTTAGCAGACGCCTTTGAAGCTTTGTGTGGAGCACTTTTTTTAGATGCAGGTTTTGAACTTGCTTACAAGATTTTTATTAACCGTTTTGATGCATTGTTGCTCTCTAAACTGGTTCAATCAATGAATAAAGATCCTAAAACGTTATTACAAGAACTTTCTCAGAAACATTATCTTTGCTTACCTATTTATGTTGTTTTGCAACAAACAGGCAGTAATCATCAGCCAACCTTTAGTGTGAAGTGTTCATTAGCATCTTTTGAAACTGAAGGACAAGGCTCATCAAAAAAACAAGCTGAATTAATGGCAGCTGAGCTGATGCTCAATCTGCTCAAGGAGCGTCATTAAAATGTTAGAGAAAGTCTGTGGTTATGTTGCTATTGTCGGTAAACCTAATGTTGGTAAATCCACGTTGCTTAATACGTTGATGAAACGTAAATTGACAATAACCTCTAAAAAACCACAAACAACACGTCATACCATTACTTGCGTGCTTACTGATGAGCGTTGGCAGTTGCAAATGTTACTTGTCGATACACCGGGGATTAATTTTAATTCTCAGCACCATATTATGAAGTGGATGCATCAGCAAGCCGTCGCAGCTCTGAAACAATTGGATTTGAGATTTTGGGTTTTAGAAGCAGGTCATTGGGAAGAGCACGATCAGATCATTGCCTCGATGTTACAGCCTTTAGCAACAAGCACGATTGTACTGCTGAATAAAATTGATAAAATTAAAGATAAATCAATATTGCTTAAGCAAATGACTCAGTTAGCTGCTTTAGGATTTAATCATATTGTGCCTCTTAGTGCATTACGTGATCAAGCTGTTGATATTATCATGAAAGAAGCTCGACCGCTTTTACCTAAACAAGACTTTTATTATCCCGCTGAACAGCAAGTTACTTGCACAAAAGAATTCATGTCCAGTGAAGTTATCAGAGAAAAGCTGATGCGATATCTTGGTCAAGAAATTCCTTATGAGTGTTCCGTCCATATTGATCATTTAACAATCACAGATAATAAATTACATCGCATAGCAGCAACCATTTATACAGCTAATGATCGGCATAAAAAAGTTATTATTGGAACGGATGGTCGGCAATTAAAAATGATAGGACAAGCTGCTCGGTTAACATTAGAGCGCATGTTTGATCAGAAAGTTTTTTTGCAGTTATGGGTTAAAGTTAAAGAATCCTGGGCCGCTCATCAAGAAGTGACTAATCATCTTGGCTTAGCATGAGCTTTCAGTTTCAAGGATTTATTCTCAGCTGCAAACATTTTAATGAGCAAGCAGGACTAGTTTGTTTGTTGACACCGCAAGGTGTGAAGTATGTTTACGATAAGGATTTTTATGCGAAATATCAAAAATATTTTCCTTACATGAAAGAAACATTATTTGCGATAGAAGTTTTTCCTGGTTCTGATGAACACCGATTTTATCTTAGAGAGCTTGACCCGATTGTTCGCTTTGACACACCGAATCAATACACTTTTTATTTACAGTGGTTGATTTCACTCGCGCTTTTAACGCAAAAAACTAGTGATCATCCTGCCATTTTTTTTAAATGCTATTATCGATTTATGCAACAGTTACAAGAAAATCCTAAAAAAGAAATGATTAATTTCTCTTTGGTGTATATTGAATTGCATGTGTTAGTTTCTATGGGTTCAGGAGATTTCATGACCCATTTTGAAGCAATTGTGCGCCTTAAAGGTATTTCAATGGAATTTCATGATTTTTTCTTGAACAAACTCATTGATGATAATGACTTTATCATTATTCAAGAGTATATTGGTCAGATCATATATGATTTTTATTCTTGGAATAAAGGATTCGATGTTTTTAAAGAATGTTTACAAGTCACACAACAAATAACCCAATGATTTATGGTATTGGTGTTGATATCATTCACCAAGTGCGTATAGAAAAAGTTTTACAGCATTATCCTCTGTTATTTCCTAAAAAAATCCTGACACCTCGTGAGCTTCAAAAGTATCCTGATAAGATTGAGCGGCAAATTAACTTTTTAAGTAAACGTTTTGCTGCTAAAGAAGCCTTTGCAAAAGCACTGGGAACAGGATTTGGAAAAAACCTGCACTTTCATGATATTGAAATTTTTAAAAATGAGCATGGCCAACCTTATTATCAATATGCGCATCGACTTTCTGTTGATTATTCAATTGCAGAAAGTTTTTTGTCCATAGCCGACGATACTCCTAACGTGATAGCCTTTTGTATTTTATTGAAAAATCCAGAATTAGCCTATCGCAGTTTGGTTTAACTTCAGTGAGATGGAGAGGGGACCGCAAACTCGAGTCAATGATTAAATATCAAAAATTACATGTGATCAAGCATATACTACACTATACTGTTTCATTATATTCATTTTTTAAAAAACAATGCCTTATAAGAAAAAATATTGGATTCATCCTGTCCTTTTCTTTCTTGCGGGAATTTTTTTGTCATTAATCTCTTAAATTATTTTTTTATAAATCGATTCTTTATAAGATACTTGATCCTGTCAGTTCAGTGCTTTTAGCAATATGTCGTTAGAAGAGCCCATCCTTGGACTTCATTATGTTGCTTACTATGTCCCTGGCTTTAGTGTTTTTTTAGAGTCAGGTGCTTGTTGATGGCTAAAATTCAAGACTTGATTGTGTTGTTGAGGCTCTTGGGCGATTAATGATTTCATTAACTCTAATGCTTGATCACAATCATGATTGATGGCTAATAGTATACACTCGGATTCTTGTGCGTAAGCAAGAGCTTTTGATGCTAATAAAGGATATTGTAAGAGTTCTTTGAGATCGTTAAACCAATAAGGATCTTTGCTATTGATCACTAAAAATTTCATCATTGTTAAATAAAATTTTGTTTTTTGAGTAGCCAATAAAGGTTTACTCGTTAATAATGTTACTTGATGGTGTATAAATCGTTCTAAATGAATCTGATAACGCTCATGTATAGGCATTTCTATAGCATATTGAAGAACCGATGGAATGGCTAACAACAGATTTTTGATTGCTTCGTATGATTGAACCTGCGTTACTGCAAGCCTTACAATATGATGGTCCACAGCTTCTTTAGAGACTTTAAAGTAATAGTTGACTCTTTTACAAGACATTCTTAACGCTTCATTGCGGTTTATTGTCGCATGATCGGACACACTATTGATACTTAAAAGAAACTCTGTAACAGGCAAATGCCCATTTTTTACTGACCAACGTAAGGCGTAATTATCATCATCTACAACATGAGCCGCAACGCTAGGAATCATTAAAAGTTGTTGAACAACACTGAGATGTCCTGCACTAGCAGCCCAACGTAAAGCTCTATTCGAATAAAAATGAGCTCGATTACGAATATGTTCTATTGTGAGCAAATCCTGCACAATAGTCTCAAATCCTTTAGAGGCCGCTTTCACTAGTAACCAATGAAAATAACCACTTTTAACTTCAGTGGGAGGTAAGCTCTTCATAAGAAGCTGAAAGGCATCAGTTTGATTATATTCAACTGTTAAAAAATACAACTCATTAATAAGAGAGTGTATCAAAGGATCGGTAAGGTTGATTTGTTGAATAAATTGAAAAATAAAAGCACAATCACCATATTTAGCAGCTTCAGTGAGACTAGTGTAATCAAAGAGTTGGTTATACATAGGAATTAAAACGGGTATGGGGACTGCTAAAGGAATGTAAATATTCCAATAAGTCGTGATGTTGTCGACTCCTTCATTCGTATTATCGGCAAGAATTATTGATAAGTCTTCATCTGTCTCATCATGATCGCAGTCGGTTAAATCGAGCTGCGCAGAAAGATCGGCGTGATGATCTTCGTGTTCATCATCGTCTTGTGCAAGGATCTGCACACAGTCGTGCTGAGTTAAAAGACTCACAATATCATATTGTTTGTTGCGTGATGCAATAGTAAAAGCCTCACAAAGATACTCAGGGTTCCAAAAACCCCCTTCTTTGATATTTTTAGCACGGAGAAAATCAACAGCGATTTTATCGTGACGATGGGTAATAGCCTCTAATAATAATTTATTAATCTGTTCTGCAAAGATTTGGACAAAAGCTGGTATACGAATGAGATGATAAAATAACTTGCTGATTTGTTGTTTCAGAATATTTTTTTCCACCATATGAACAATAATCTCAGGATTGAGTCCATGCTCTTTTAGTATCTTTTCTAAAGAATCTTGATCACTACAAACAAACTCTGTCAGCAAGTGTTCTATTTGAGCACAATCTTGAAAAAGAGTTTTAAGCTCTTCTTGATACGTTTCTTCTTTAAGTGTTTTTAATGTCTTAATGTTGAATGTAAAGAAAGTTTTTAATATAAATTCTTTATCAATTTTTAATTGTTCAGATCGTGAGGCTATCACTTCTAAAGTTTCCTGCGTTTTTTTAGGATGATGCCTTTCAATAAGGGTTTTTAAGTATTGTTTCACTGAAGAGTCGTGTGTTAACTTGAGTGCTTTATTTAAGACAATACGATTGGTACATAAAGATGGTATGTTTTCTGCTAAGAACGTTAATGTTCGTTGTCTGCAAGCTATAGCGGAGTCGTAAAATAATTTTTCACAATCGAATGTGGTCTTTTCTAAAATACTAGAAGCTTGTTGAATATTATCGTTCTCACAAAGGATCGTTAACAGCATTGAAGGATAATCAATCTTAGGCTGCTCATCGATGGTTGTTGTGACTTTATTGATTAAGTGATCAACAACAGTGATATCGTGATGTTCTAAAATCAGATTAATCGTAGCATCATAGCCATAGAATGCTGTAAATGTCTCGATAAACCATTCTAATTTTTCGTGAAAACGGTAATAATCCAATGTTGTAAAATTATATCGATCTTTTTTATGGATGTTGTGAGGATATTCTTTTAGCAACCAAGTAGAAACTTCCGATGCTTTTGTTATCAGAGCGATTTGATGAACAGTCATACCGGCAGAGTCAATAATAGAAAGATCAGCATGATGAGTAGCAAGGTACTGCAGGAGATCAAGATTGTTTGTAGTAATAGCCAAGTGCACCAGGGGTGTATGATCGTTCAGCATGCTATTGGCATTGAATACTTTTAACATGATAAGGTTTTTGATCAGTTCTGGTTTCGATGCTAAATCGTGAGGTGATAAATCTGTAGATTTTATTTTTTTATTCGTTAAGAGCCATGCAATAATATGTTCATGACGTTTTAATGCCATAATAGAGGGGTTGTCCGCTAAACGCATCAAAGCAGCGCTGAGGCTATTGATATCAAACTTGGTATGAAACTGCTCGAAAAGGTAGTCCATAATAGCAAAATGTTTTGTTTTTACCTCTTTGTTGCTGGCAGAAAGAAATTGCTCTAATACTGCGTATAATAGAAATGAATGAAGCTCAGTAAACAGATTTACATCTATCACGCTGCTAGCGGTTCTTTTTTCATTAATATTCAAATGTTTGTAGTCAATTGTATATTCTTCAAGAAAAAAACGCAGAACATTGAGATGACCTGCGTTTAATGCATTTAATAAAATAGGGTTTTTATTGGAAGGAGTAAATCCTTTTTCTAAAAACCAAGAAACGACTTCAAGATGACCGTGCATAATAGCTTCATCAAGAGGTAATATCAATTGGCTTCGAACTGATTGTTTTGCCGTATAAGCTGTAGCTAATATTTTTATATTCTTAGTATATAACCATTCAAGAAACTCTAAATTACCACATTGCGCTGCAATATGAGCTAGTGTTTTACCGTGGGGATTGAGCATGTTCAATGAAAAGTGCGGAAAATATTCTAGTATTTTTTGGGCCATATTATTTTTTTTATAAAAAATCGCTGTATGAATAAAAGTTAATCCATCATGATCGTGATGCATTGGATCGTATCCATAGCGTTGAATCATCTCAATAATCAAATCTAAATTATCATGAGCAATGGTATAGAAAAGAGCAGTTCTTCCAAAAGAGTCTGTTATTTGACGATTAATAAATCCTGACTCTAAAAGCCATTCAAGACATCGAGATTTGGCCATAGCAGATAAATGCAAAATATTTCTGCCTTGTCTATCCTTCAAATTCAGATAAGCGACTATTTTTGTCCTTTTTTTAGAAGCTGTTGTTCCTCCGGATTGTTCAATAAAGTACTCTAAAACATCTTGGTGGCTGTAAATACCAGCTATCATAGCTGGTGTTTGGTTATCAGCAATTTTTGTTTCGTAAGTGATGGAGGGATGTCTTTTTATCAGTTGGGTCACTAATCCTAGATTACCAAATGAGCAGACTTGATAAAGAGGATGGTACATGACATTACCTAAACGACCATGATTTTTAAGCATGTATTCAACCAAAAAATCATAACATGCAGATCGCTCAGGGTATCGATCAAGCCTGACAGCAGCATATAAAAAAAGAGTAATGTCAAAGTGATAATTGTTGATCAGAATTGAGGGGTAATGTTCAATACATAAACGCAAGGTATTAATATCGTTCACTTCAATGGCCAAATGAGCTATTGTTGAATTTTCAGATGTTTTATACTCAAGAGCTTGAGGATACTGACTAATAATATATTGAATGATTTTATAAATATTTTCTTTTAGACTTAACTGTTGAGAGCTGTTTTTAACCTTATGCCCTAAAGAAGCTAATATTTTTCTATGGGACGGAGACGACAGTTCAGTCATATTGCGCTCTATGTTTTTATATCTCAAGTAAAGAGAATAAGCTAAAAACAAAGGGTTAAGTTCATCTTGATTGCAACAAGACATGATGGAGCTGTCAACTTTTAAGAACGCTGAAACTGCGGCAATATTTCCATGAATAATGGCAAGATGTAACGGCGTCTGTTCGTTACCGATTTGGGTCAAAAGCTCTGGGTATTTATCAGTAATATATTTTACTAATAAGTCGTTATTTGAAGCAATGCTTGTATCAAGAGATAACTCATGAAGAACATTCAAGTCTTGTGCGTTTTTCCCAGCAAAAGCAGGATCAATCGGCTGAGGGTTATGTTCAATAAATTCTTGAGCGAACCGTTCTTTCCAATAAGATAACAATGATAATGATGCTGTCGCATTGTTAGTTGAACTTTTTTTAAACATAAAAAGGAATATTTCTTGAAATTTATTTGATATTGCTGGAAATTGTAAGAACTAATGATTATGAAGTCAATTGTGATTATTTTATTTTGAAAGATTTGGGTTTTTTATTAAAATTCATCATAATTTTAATAACTTTTACCCTTAATGTACATAAGGTTAAAGAGTGGGGGGCTAGTATCAGTCCACCCACTTTTGACAGTGATTGCAGCAAAAAAATTAAAATTGATCCTCAGTACTTCCTTTAAGAGCTGTTAGCGAAGAATTGCCTTGCATAATAGTAGTTTGTACAGCATCGAAATAACCAGCACCAACAAAGGATTGATGTTTATAAGCTCTAAATCCTACTTCTTCAAGAGCAATTTCTTTTTCTTGAAGACAAGAATACGCATACATACCCTCAACCTTATACTGACGCGCCAACTCGAACATACTTAAGTTCAAGGCATGCCACCCAGCTAATGTAATAAATTGATAGACATAACCCATTTCAAACAATTGTTCTCTAAATGTTTTGATATCTTCTTCTTTAAGTTTTTTCTTCCAATTAAATGATGGTGAGCAATTATAAGCAAGGAGTTTTCCTGGAAACTGAGAATGAATAGCTTGAGCAAACTCTCTTGCTTCTTCTATATTTGGGGTAGATGTTTCACACCATAAAAGATCAGCATAAGGAGCAAAAGCCAAACCCCGGCTAATCGCTGATTCAATTCCACTTTTTACATAATAAAACCCTTCTGCAGAACGCTCTCCGGTCATAAATTGGCGATCGCGTTCATCGAAATCACTCGTAACGAGTTTTGCGCCATTGGCATCTGTACGAGCAATAATAAGAGTCGGCACACCACAAACATCTGCCGCTAAGCGTGCCGATACTAGCTTTTGAATCCCTTCATAAACAGGTATTAAGACTTTTCCTCCCATATGACCACATTTTTTAGCAGATGAAAGTTGATCTTCTAAATGTACCGCTGATGCTCCTGCTTGAATTAAATGTTTCATCAGCTCAAAAGCATTTAAATTACCACCAAATCCAGCTTCTGCATCGGCAATGATAGGAGCATACCAATCGATATCATGTTTATCATCTAAATTGTAAATTTGATCACTACGCTCAAACGCATTATTAATTTGTTTAACTAAACGAGGAACGGAGTCAACTGAATATAAACTTTGATCGGGATACATTTCACCACCAGCATTATTGTCTCCCGCAACTTGCCAACCTGAGCAATATATAGCATCTACTCCCGCTTGGACGCACTCGATTGCTTGGTTACCAGTCATACACCCTAATGAAATAACAGGTTTATTTTGATGAAGCATACCCCATAATTTTTCAGCACCATATTCAGCGATCGTATGTTTTATTTGTAAACTGGGACGTAGACGTACCACTTCTTTTGCAGTGTAAGGACGTTTAATCCCTTTCCAACGAGGATTATTGCACCAATCAGCATGCAGTATATTCTCTTGTTCATTTTTGCTTATTTTCATTATGAATCATCCTTAAGTAAGACATATTAAGTGTTCTCTGTCTAAAGATTAGGCTATTATTTCAATTTTTCATTACTGATAAAAAAGTGGGTTTTTAGTACGTAAAATCAGCATCTCGCTGAACGGATCAAGCGTCTCTTCTCCGATCCCCCGAGGGATGCTTTTACATCTAGAGGAGAGCATTTTTTGTACAATTGCAGGTTGGATAGGTTATGATTCTGTTTGAACAAAACACGTGCGCAATCCTTTTCGTTTACGGGAAGGTCAAGCACGTGCTCCTCTTTGTTTAAGTTCTTGTTCTCGATCGTTCTTTTCCAGATAC
>RFNU01000149.1 GCA_009927065.1 bacterium
GACTAATCTATCCATCGGTTTAATAGATTGCATATCCTTTAAAACTTCATTAATCGCTCGTTGCTGATCGGGCGTCTCTTCAAAAGGAAAAGCCTCACAAAAATCAACATAATTATCTGTCAGTTTATAAGCAAACCCCTGCTCCTGATCACGTTGAGCATAAATTTCTAAAAGAGCGCAGGCCTGATCACGGGCATACTCATAAGCTTTTTCTCGCTGTTTTTGCCACTTTGATTGACCAAGCTTATGTAAGTCCACTGTATCGGGATCAATACTTAAGTAAGGCGATAACAGTCCTATATCAGAGAGAGGAACAAACAGTTTATCACCATCGGCATATTGCAGTTCTAACATCTCTTTTTTAATAGAGCCAAGCTCTATCAGCTTTAACCCTAAATAACGACCAATTCCATGCTGAAAATGAACGATAAGTTGTCCTTCATCTAACTCACTTGAATGCGCAAATCCTGCTGCCGAAAGAGACGAGGCTGAAGATACTCGTGTACGAGCGGTAACTTTTTGATTATAAAGGTGCGCTTCTGGTAAAATGGTATAATCGCTTTGAGTTAAAAAAATGGCTTGCTCAAAACTTGCCAACATCCACCCAAACTGTGCAGTATCATTGACAAAATCATTAATAGAATGAAACTCTTTCACAGATCCTAAGAGATGCTCTATTTTTTGCACAAGGAGTTGGGAGCGAGCTAAAGACTCAAAAGTAAAGAGCCATCGACCACCTTGCAGATGAACAGTCTCTTTAAGAGCAATCCAAGGCTGTTGTGTAAAAGGTTGTAAAACGCGTACGGGAAGATTGCGTCCTGCTTTAGATTCAGCAGTAAATGTTAATATTCGATAAGGTCGATTGATCTTGCTATTAAAAGCAGAGGCAGCTATTAAGATCTCTTCTGGTTTAAAAGGTTCAAAACCAAAAGCAATAGAGGCTACACTAAAACGCTCTTGTGCTTTTTTTTGAATATCATCATAAAGTGAACGTGCTTGTTCAGGAAAAACTAATAAAGATCGCTCCGATAAATAATCAATAAACGATAATTGTGTTTCAAAAACTAATGGTAAAAAAAATGAAAATCCTGGCGGAATTTTACAATCAGATAATTGACTATAAAACATTCCTTGTCGGGTATCAAATCTCCCTCTAAAGTTTTTAAGATAGCGTTGTAAATGAATCTCATCAACAGGATATTCGTGCGCTGGGACATACATAATCTCCTCAGTCACAGATACAGTTTTTTGCGTGAAAGGATCGAAATAACGAAGACTTTCTAAATGATCATCATATAAAGATAATCGTACTGGATTGTCTAAAGAAGGTAAATAGAGATCAACAACAGAACCTCTTACTGCAAATTCACAAGGAGCATTAACTTGCATTGTGCGTTGATAGCCATAGTGTGTTAATCGATCAACAAAATCATCACGAACCAGATGCTGTCCTTTTTTTAATACTAAAGCATGCTGTAGATAAAACTCTTTGGGCGGTAGTTGATAAATAATAGCTGGCAGTGAGGTGATCACAACCCATTTTGAACTGCTCATCATGTTATAAAAAGCGATATTACGTGCGACTGCAATATCCTGTGATACTTTGAAGGTATCGTAAGGCATTAATTCCCAATCAGGCAAAAGCAAACAGTCGGAACGGATGGTTTTAAGATAATCATACAGCAATAGTGCTTGAGCAGGATTTTCTGTAACAAAGCAGACTTGATCATTCAGCGCTATTAAATCTGCTGCTGCTAAAAAAAATGATGTGCTATGACAATGACCTAACTGAACAACGCGTTGGTCTACATACTGATTGAGAGTAGGAAAAAACATAAACTTATAACCATTGCTGTGCAATCAAAGGGCAATCGCCCTTTGAAAGAGAATAATTTTTGATTGATGATAACAATCTAAAACGATTTTGTCATTGTTTTCCTTGAGGAATCTGTAAAATTTGATTGGCACGTATGACTGAAGATTTAAGATTGTTAACACGCATAATGTGGTTAGCTGTCGTATCATGCTGACGTGCTATAGTGTAAAGCGTGTCTCCTGCTTTCACTTTGTAAGCAACATATTTCTTCATGGTTATTGAGATAGGAGGAATATGAAGGAGTTGTCCTGGTTGTAAAATATTGGATTTGAGTTGATTGTGTTCTATAAGATATTGAACGCTCATATCAAACTTAGCAGCTATTTTAGTTAAAGAATCACCTTTTTGAACAGCATAAACGGGTGTTTTGTTAACATATTTTAGCTTATTCTCTGGATTATATTGATAACTACCTAAATATGAACGCGGAATCAAAATAGTGCAGTCTTTTTTGTTTTTTGGAATCATAAACATAGTAAAGCCGGGATTATATTTTTTAAGAATATTAAGCGGCACAGAGAATGCTAGTATAAAATCTCTAAAATCAATAGGATAGCTGCATTTAACAGCCACAAGTTCATCATAATGATCGGAATAATCGAGATCATAAAATTCATGATATTTAATAATTTGAGACAATGCTAAAATTTTTGGTACAAAATTTAGTGTTTCTTTTGGTAAATCCAATTTATAAAAATCTGAGTCATAGCGATAATTAATTTTCTTTAAAGCCGTTTTAACACGCGATGGTCCCACATTATAAGCAGCAAAAGCTAAAGGCCAGCTTTTAAATTGTTGATAAAGACTTTTCAAATAATTCAATGCAGCATCTGTTGTTGCTAAAACATCTAAACGCGCATCATAATTCCATTCATCGACTAACTCAAACTCTACTGCTGTAATAGCATTAATTTGCCATAACCCAATAGCTCCCTTATGGCTCCCCTCATTAACACGATAACAACTTTCTACCATAGGAATAATTGCTAGTTCTGCTGGGAGTTTTTTTTCTTTTATCTTTTTCAAGATAATCGGAATAAAAGGTAACATATTATTAGCAACAATATTCAGGTGATATCTATCTGCTAAATAATATTTTCTCCAATATTCAATTTGCTTATCATTGTCTGGTATGGTCAATTTAAACTCAGCTCTCAGGTCATCAAAAGGAGTTTGTTGACGCACAGAAGCTGAGCTTAACATGGGATAAGAAACCACAGGAATATCAGCAAATGCTGCCGGCGTAGGCAGCATTAAAGAAACAACTATCAATGAAGTGATACGCACGAAGTGCCCAACTCTATGTTGTATAATGTATTTTAGTTATCGACATGTTGAATAATGACTTGAGAAACGGGGATCCCGTAACTACTCTCATTTTGATGAAGAATAGATAAAATACCTAACATGACATGCTGCTGCGCGTTTAAGAAGTTTTCCCAATCCGTGTATTTAGTAAAACAATACACCATGCATTCAACAGAAGTATGAGCCAACTGTGTGATGTGCACATAAATAGGCTTGCTCTGATCAACATCTTTAGATTGTTTAAGCATCTCGCGAATAGCTTCTAACAGTAGGGGGATTTTTTCAAAATCTTTATAAGGTAAATTAATAAAATGCTTAATTCTTCTATTTTCCATGCGTGAAGGATTTTCTATCGAAGTTTGGGCGAAGAAGGAATTTGGAACATATAAAGGTCTACGCTCAAAAGTACGAATGCAGGTTAAACGCCATCCAATACTCATAACAGTGCCTTCTATACCTTTTTCACTGCATTTAATCCAATCACCCACTCCAAAGGGTTTATCAATATAGATCATCAAGCCGCCAAAAAAGTTTGCTAACCAGTCTTTAGATGCCAGACCAATCACTAAAGAACTTGCAGCGCCTAATGTTAATAAGCCTGATGTTTCCACCCCCAGAATCGGTAAAACAGCAAAAAGCACAATAATGACGATAGCCAAGCGTGCTAATTTTGTAAATGTTTGAACTGCGGTGGCATCAAATTTTGTAGCTTGCTCGCGCAAAAGTCTTTCTTCAGTGGTCAAGACAAAAATATAAGCAAACCATGCCATGATAGCCATTGTACTGATTTGAACAAT
Source organism: bacterium (assembly GCA_009927065.1). GTDB lineage: Bacteria > Pseudomonadota > Gammaproteobacteria > Berkiellales > Berkiellaceae > LLD-282. The sequence continues at coordinate 3,982 of RFNU01000149.1, forward strand.
ATCTTTTGTCTTAAAAGGAATATAGTTAGAGAAGTCACCAATAATAAAATGTAGAAATGTAATTAAAAAACAGGTCTTAACAAAAGTATCAATCAACAGATTGCTTTTGTTAAAGGTCAGCGCAATAACATCTTTAGAGTCTTGATAACGATTAACCAATCGCGTAAAAGCACGCTGATAAAGCCAATAGAGAACAAAAAGAGCGCCTATTTTTAACACTATAAATCCTAGAATAAATCCTAGAAACGTCAAACTGATGGATTCCTGAGAAGGGAGAGGATGCACCATAATATTAGTTAACCCTTATTATTTCAATACTTGAATTCTAACAGAAAGACTGTTTTGTCGTCAAAATCGTTTTGAACAAAACACGTGCGCAATCCCGTAATAGGCACTGAGCTACGTATTCCAACATGCGTATAGTTAGCTTTATACATCATCTTGTGGTGAGAGAACCTAGCTCAGTTCAGACAAGCAGTTGACTTATTTTTATTGAGGGTCATCAACCAATAAAAAAAATCGCCATCAAATCAATATGACGATTTTTCTTATAGTGATAATGAAAGCAACAGCAACACCATTGGATCAATCTAAAGACCTACCAAAACAAGAGCGTTTCCTCGCTAACAGGAAGGCTTGTTACTGCGCTCCAGGTGCAGAACGATTCCTCTGCGGAGATCGAGATCGTTGTTGTAGCTCCCCGCGATGAACCAGGTTTCGCGTCAATCGTTGAACATCGACTCGAAAATTCAACCGCGCAAGTTCGCTCTGTTCTTTCATAATCTTCTGTTGTTCTTCTAATTCCTTCCATTGCTTATGCCTGTCTTGCTCGCACTGGAGGTCAAATTCTGCAAGCTTTTTTTCCCATTGTGCGAGACATTCCTGGTTATCCTTGATTAAAACCTTAGTCCGACAGATTGCTTCATCTACAAGTCTACTGAGGCTCGCTTTATCTCCATCGCTACTGACTTTACTGTCAATATCGTCTTGAGCACTTCGAGGCTGTGCCTGTGGTGGTTTTTTTCGTTTTCTCATGTTTTGCAAAAATCTTAAAATTTCAGCAAAATTCATCACGACAAAAAAAGTCAACCCGAGACTTATGGCGCTCGCGGCGCCTATACCCATCATGCCCTTCAGAGAAGAAAACCCTGATGCTGATTTTTCTATTAATGGTAATAAGCGCGATAATCCTTGATCAAACATCATACTCTGTCCTATTTGTTGTTCATTAATTGGGGCGATTAGAGTTCGCATATGCGCCGCCTCCTTTTTTATCGTCCGTAGAGGTAACGATCACAAAGGGATCACGATCCTCTGCGGGAGGGCTTTCAGCAGTGTCTGCCAAAGAACTTGTGCTACTAGACAAGGACGGTTGACTAGCAGTCTCATTTTGTTTGTCAAACAATATTGGCCCAACACAATTGAGTAAAGTGGCTATCTGTTGTTGGGTTTCTTCTTGCTGTCGCTGATGAGTTTTTTCTTCAAATCTCTTGAACATGTGATCAAGTTGCTCTTTACTCACAAATTGTTGTTGCATCGATTCAATCATGCTGACTAAGAACGCTCGCTCATCAGCATGTTGCTTCTTACCTGCGGCGATGATACTTTGAAGACATGCCTCTCTTTCGGCTTTTGCAACTGCTTGTTGATGAGCTTGCTTCGCCTCGTGACTAGCCAATACTAGCTTAAAGCCTTCAACTTGTACGCTTAGACTTGCATTCTCAGCGATCAATGCATCGATCTGTTTTGAAGTCAATTCTGTTTGAGTCTTGCTTAACGGATCGATCTTGGCCATTTTAAAGTTTTGTTCTGCTGTTTGGCCAGCAGGCATTGCTTCTTTTTGAGAAAGGGCGTAGTAAATACCACCGACCATAAGAACGACAACAGCAGCTCCAGCGCTTCCAATAACAAACGGCGTCAGCATTCCAGCATCTGCTGCAACTGCTGCTACACCAAGGCCAGTAGCGCCAGCGACAGCAGCAGGAGGATTAGCTAATAAAAAGCTCGGTAAAGAAAAAAGAGGAAGCATTAAGCTCAATGAATGAGCAGTACGTTTGAGACTCTTGGGCAAAGAAATCATAAGAACACCTCACTGTTGAATGTTACAATTCAGTACTATCACAATTCTTTGAGGATGTCATTAGTCAAAATAAAAACGATTCTAAAAATTTTTATTCATTCATTTGAAATGCGATGGTTAAGATCGTTATAGAGAACATTTTTTTTCAATAATTTTAGAAAGTTATTCAATATAAATTTTTTTCAATTTTCTTGTAAAAAATCAAATTATTTTAAATAAAAACACTATATAAGGCATAGCGTAAAAACAAAAGGATATCCTGATGCCTACATTTGATCAAACAAAAATTGCTACATTAGCCGCCAACTTTCCAAAAACTTATATGCGATCTCTCTTTGGAATAAAACAAAATAAAACTGAGCTTGAGTCTTATATTAGAGGTTTTAATTCTTCGAAGATTAAAGATTTAGAGGAATTAAAGACAAAAATCACCACTATACTTGAGAAGATACCTGAGCTGAGCGTAGCGAATCAGAGTCAATATAAAGCTTTTCAGCAGGCAGCTCAAACAGTGATAAGAGAAATTGAAGCCTATAAAAAGGCTAGGCGTGAAACCATTAGATCAAGAATTAACCCTGTCGTTTCAAGTGCAACAACGCCCTCCCTTACAGCACAGCAAAACGCAGATCTGATTCAGCCACTTCACGAAATGATAAAACTATGCAATCGAGGAATCGACTCAATAGAGAGTCTATCTACTGCAGAAGATATCTTTAAACAAAAGAAGATTGAAAAGCAATTAGATGAATTACAAAAAAATATTATAGCATTAGAAAAGAAGTTGAAGACAACATTAACAGAATCACAAATCAGTCCAAATGATGCATTAATGATGGTCGTTCAGCAGTTGCAGGGTATACAAGAGAGATTTGATGAAAAAATCTCCGTTTGTAATCAAGATAAAACCAATAAGAAAGCTAAAGTTATTGTTTTAAGCTTTCTCAAGAGCACGAGAGCTCTGCTTGGAACCATCATTGGATCGATCTTATCGGTTCTTACTGCATTTCAGGTAAAACAAATTAATCTACTGACCCGCTCTCAAGCACGAGATGTTGTATCATTTAGTAAGAATATGGTAGAGGCCGCAAAACCAATAAAAATCAAACCTTTTGGAAAGTCAAAACTCTGATAAAAGAGCAACATGCTCTTAACACGCGTTGAAAAAAAACATGCTGCGCGTGTGACACGAGAGAAAACTGCCTCACGGATGTAAGGCAGTTTAGCGTCTATTCAAGAATCATTAACTCAGGTCTTAAGATAGACATATCGATTGAAGAAAATGTATGGATGTTTTGACGATCGATTTGTTTTAACCAACGCTCAATAAAATATCGTTGGTTATCCATAATAGTCGGTTCTTGTAGGGTTTGTGCTAGTAAAATAGCGCCTTGAGACAACGATAAAAATGTATTTGCAGTACTCAATGATAATTCCGCTAATCCCAAAAGTCTAAACTGTTCTTCTAGCCAAGCTACAAAGCTCATTAAAAACTTTCTTGAGGCAATACCAAGCGCACCACCTTCACGAGCAAATTCTTGGCACAAGTGTCCAATAGGACAACCAAAATCATTATCAGTTTGCAGTGTCATAAAGCTTTCAAGAAACATCATCAACCGGCTCAATACAAGCGGCTGCGTAGCGACTTTGCGACGCCATGTTTCCCATTCCTTGAATCTTTGCTCAATAACAGCAAGTCCAATAGCTTCTTTGGTTTTAAAGTAGTAATAAACGTTTCCTAGCGGAACATCGGCCTGGTGGGCGATGTCCGCTAATGTTGTTTCGCTAAAGCCTTTTTTATAAACAAGCGCTTTAGCTGCCAATACTAACTTATGTTTTTTGTCTTGTCTTTTACGTTCTGGTGGTTTGTGCGTCATAGGTGATTTCACGATTGATTGCCATAAATTTTTGGTCATCTCATCCATCCCTAGTTCCATTCAGCATTCCATTGCAATCCAAAGATATGAACTTTGGTCTTCCAAGTTCCTTCAATCTTACCTGAAAGATCGGTCAAGTTAATTGGAGCTTCAGCTATGTTAACAAAAGAGTACCCGAAATCCAAGCTAGATTTATCCCATTTGTGAGTATAGCCTGCAGAGAACCAAAGACGGTGATTATCAGGAATTGCTGGGCTTCTATCTGTATCATTGGATGGAGTGCCATCATAAGCGATACCCGCTCTTAGGATAGACGTTTTACCCCACAAATGCTGATAGCCTAAAGCCACACGTGCTGCATCTTTATAATTTTGATGAATAACATTTGGATTTGCTCCAGCCGCAGTTAACGTTGCTGCCAATGTTCCGGTATATGTTAACTCAATTTGTTTTACGCGCTCCCAATTTGTTGATTGAACATCAAGAAGGATATTATCATTCTGAGTTAAATGATAATTGGCTGAAAAGACATAGACTTCTGGGGATTTAACATTAGAAGTGACTGTTGTAGTGCCAGAAGATCCGTATAAATTTCCACTTAAATCAAAATTCAACATAGAGTTAAAACGGAACCCTAAATCAACTTGTGCTGATTTGTAAAATAATCCTGCGTGCCAACCCCATGCTTGACCAGTCAGTTTATTGTCTAATACCGTTGCTAATGCAGCACTATATTTGGAGAGTGCCAATGCTCCGATGGAGTATTCCATACCGACACCAACGCTGAAGTTTGACGTCACTTTATAAGCTGTTGTTGTGGAAAGATTGATTGTTTGCAATTGTGAACGTACGGCCCAATATTTTACTGAAGAATCGAGTGGATATTCTGATTTTAAGCCAAAAGGTGAATTGACACTGAACGCAAAAGCTAACTTGTCACCATAATCTTTCGTTACAAAAAGTTGAGGAATCGGGGTGAACTGGTTTTTAGCATCTTGCTCAGTTGTTACAGTATTTAAATTAGAACCGAAGGTGGTTGCCCCAGTACGTAACTGAGCATTTGTCAGTGTATAAGTGCTCGAAGGCAATAAAAATGCATTAGATGATGAAAAATTCCATCCTTTGTTTTCAGTAATGCCGGCGGGATTATAGTAAGCAGCTGATGCATTCTCTACAGACGCGGCTGTTCCTGCATAAGCTTGTCCTAAATACGTTACGTTTTGTTCTAAAATTTGAAAACTAGCTGCACTGGCCAATACTGGGACCATAATGAGTAACTTCTTCATAACATTGTTCTCCTTAACAATAATTTACGAGACGCTCGAATGTGATTAATACACTCGACATAATTCATTAAGTGGGCATGACATTCCTTTAAACCGCATGAACTCCTTAAATGCTTTATTGTTTATTGTCTTATAAACAATAACAATTTCCTTGGCATTCCATGTTAGCTGCATAACTTCTATTGTCTCATATTATCCATCAATCGCCATGAACTGCAAGACCTTCACACAGTGTTTTCTATTTATTTTTGATGCCTAAAAAACACCTTTAAAAATACTTGTTCATGCTCAATATGTTAATTTGAACACGAACAAGCACACTTTCATTATTTTTTAATCAACAGTCGTGACTTGAGTCGCTAAACGATTCCAGCCTTCATGAGCTGTAAAACGCAAACCATGTTTTTGCTCTAATATTTTTAATTTTTCTGTAAAATGCTCTATACCTTGATCTTGAATATATTGCATAATACCCCCTCTAAAAGGAGGGAAACCAAAACCAAAAATTGACCCTGCATTCATCTCTTCAATGCTGCCAACAACAGAATCACTCCATGCACTGACAGCTTCATTACATAAACACATGATTAAACGATCTTCACAAGTGCTTAAAGCAACTTTATCGTAATGAGCACTACGTTGAGCTTTACCATTTTTATAAGTGTAGAATCCTTGCTGAGATTTTTTACCTAAATGTCCATCTTGAATTTTCTTTTGCAAAATCGCACTGAGAGTATCATCTTTAGCATTTAAACTAGAGAATGCCGCCAAACACACATCAAGACCCACAGTATCAGCTAATTCAATTGGACCCATAGGCATACCAAATTTTAATGCTGCTTGATCAATAGTTTCTTGACTGTGCCCATCTTGATGCAGTTTGAGGGCTTCAAGCATATACGGCAACAAAATACGATTCACTAAAAATCCAGGAGTGCTTTTAACCTCAAGAGGAAATTTATCAATTTGCTGAACAAATTGTATTGCTTGATGCACGGATTGTTCATTTGTGTTTTCACCAACAACGATTTCAACAAGAGGCATTTGCGAGACAGGATTAAAGAAATGCACTCCAATAAAACGACCTGGCTCTTCAAAAATATCATCAATTTTTTCAAGCGGAATAGTTGATGTATTGGTTGCAATAAGAGCATCAGGCCGGGCAGTGTCTTGCACAGTTTTCAAGATAGTACGTTTTAAATCGATATTTTCATTCACTGCTTCAATAATCATATCGGCTTGTGCGATTCCATATCCTTTAGGATCAACAACAAGTCTATCCATCACTTCATTAATTTTATAATCAGCATCAAGCTGTTTGCAGGTCAGCTTTAACGAGCGCTTTAATGCTTGCTGTACAGTTTTTAAATTCAGATCTTGCAACGTAACACGAATGCCTTTTAAGGCAGCCCAGCCAGCAATATCCCCCCCCATTACACCGCCACCAATCACATGCAAATGTTTAACGTTTGGAAGATTGTGATCAAGTCTTTTCTTAGCTTGATCTTGCATTTTAAAGATCGCTACAAGATTGCGAGTTGTTGAGTTTTTTGATAACTCAATAATAGAACGTGTTTCTTCTTCAAAAGCCGCTTGAGACAGATGCCCAACATGTTTCCAGTTTTCAATCATCGCAAAAGGTGCTGGATAATGTTCTTTTTCAACTTTTTTGCTAACATTTTTTAAAACAAAACTGCTGATCAACGATCTGATTGGTGCAAAGTTCATCAGTCGATTTGACCAAGAAACAGCGCGTGAACGCTTCTTGTTAAAACTTTCAATGGCTGCATGCACAAGACGCTCTGGGATAGCTGCATCAATAATACCGAGTTTTTTCGCTTTCTTCGCTGAAAATAATTTTCCCGTCAAAATATAATCAAAAACTTTTAATGGCGATATTAACCGCATGGATCGTACCGACCCACCCCAACCAGGTTGCAATCCTAATTTGACTTCAGGTAATCCTATTTTAGTTTTAGGAGTATCAATAGCAATACGCCAGTCACAAGCAAGAGCTAACTCAAAGCCACCGCCTAAACAAAAACCATGAATTAAAGCAATTGTTGGAAGAGGAAGCTTTTCCAACCGATGAAAGACTTCTTGCCCTTTTTTAATCATAAACTCTGTTTGTTCAATATTCTTGTTAGAAAAAATCTCAAGAATATCGGCCCCCGCAATAAAGCCAGAACGCTTTTTAGAACAAATAATAACTTTTTTAAGAGATTTATTTTGCTCAAGCTCACCAATAATAGACTCAAATTCTAATAGAGCATCAAGATTAATAGCGTTTGCACTTTTATCTTTGCGATCAAACTCAACCCAACACCAATCTTTTTCATCTTGATGCCATTGCCAATGTTCGTAATACATAATATTCTCCTTAAATGGCCTCAATGAGTGCGGCGCCACCTTGGCCACCACCAATACATAAACTGGCTAGCCCATATTGCCCATGGTGCTGTCTTAAGTTATAAATAGCTCTTAAGATCAATCGAATCCCAGAAGCTGCAATAGGATGTCCTAAAGCAATAGCTCCGCCACATGGATTGAGCTTCTCTCGATCGATGACACCTAAATGATCGCCTATATGACAAAACTGAGCACCCAATTGAGGATCATCAAAACTCTTAAGAACTCCTAACACTTGCGCTGAAAAAGCTTCATTAATCTCTACTGTTTGGATCTGATCGAACGTCATAGTGTTATGCTCTAAAACCTTTGCCATCGACTGAACAGGCCCTAATCCCATCATGGCAGGATTGCAACCAGTCCAGGCAATATCATGGACCACAGCAAGAGGAGATAAGTTATGTCGTTTAATAAAGTCTTCAGAAGCCACTAATAATGCTCCAGCGCCGTCAGTGACTTGTGAGCTATTGCCGGCTGTTATTGATCCATATTTTTCAAACACAGGCTTGAGCTCTGAGAGTTTGAGCAGTGAAATATCTGGGCGAATCCCATCATCTCTTTCAATAACGTCAGCATAAGCTGAGACTAAAGGCACGACTTCTTCAAAACGCCCTTCTTCCCAAGCTTTGTGAGCTTTTTGATGACTGGCCAAAGAAAACGCATCCATCTCACTTCGTACAATACCATAATTAAAAGCAATTTCTTCTGCTGTCTTACCCATAATCATATCATTGGTTGGATCGGTTAATCCGTGTTTGATGGAAATAATCGGATTGAGAAAACTCAAGCGAAATTGAGCAAGAGTTTTAATTTTTTTGATTAAACTTTTAGAAGAGCTCAACGCTCCAAGCCAATTTGTATAATCAGCATTATAAATGAGTGGCGCACGCGACATAACTTCTGTTCCGATCACTAAAACACATTCGCTGCGTCCTAGCTGAATAGATTGCATTGCATTATCGACAGCTTGCATGCCTGCACCACAATTACGCGCAACAGTATACCCAGGGACATCTTGACCGCAACCTAATCGCAAGCTCATGATACGCGCTATATTAGCTTCATTTTCACTAGGATTGACGCATGCTGCTATCACTTCATCAACAATCGAAGGATGCAGTTGTAGTTTTAGGAAGAGTTGTGATGCGCAATACACGCCTAAATCTGCAGCTGCAAATGGCCCGCGCTGAGTGCGGGCTTTCATAAATGGCGTTCTTAATCCATCAATAATATAGATGGGTTTTTTATCTTTTTTCATGAAGCACCTTTTTTAGCAAATTCATTAAAAGGGAAGTCATCAGTCATAATAACTTCATGTTTCAGTTTCTCGTAAGCCAACAGCTTGTCAAACTCATCTTGATTAATTATCTCTTGCTTTTTAGCCAACTCATAAATATCACTCAAAGAGGTATCAAACGATATCGTTAATGTCTTTTTAAATTTAGCAATACGTTTAAAGGTGTCGTCAAGCGATAATGACAACTTAAAGGCTTCCATGAGATAAAATGTTGCTTCGCCAGTTTGATAATCAGCAACAAGATGCTGAATACTTTCGATCCCATCTTCTTGTTTCATCATTTTAGTGGCTAAACGATGCGTTAATTTATCACTTGGCTTTCTTAGATAAGCACCATAAGGGAAAACTATTGTCTTCAACAGATAGCCTAGAGATTTATTAGGGAAATTATCACAAAAATCAACAAACGCTTCCTGCGCTTGATGCAAACAATAATCCAAAGCCCATACAGCAAAGTCTTCATGTAAAGCTAAATTAGGCTGATTGGCATGATAATGAATCACGCTCATCGCCATATAAAGGTAAGACATCATATCGCCTAAACGTGCTGATAAAGACTCTTTACGTTTTAGCTCTCCACCAAGAATGGCAAAAGAAAGATCGCTTGCAACACTCAGTGCTGTTGAAAGTAGGTTAATTGCTTTTGGGTAACGGGACAGATAGTAGCCTGAATGATCATGAAATAACGATCCACAAGTTAATCCAAAGGTAGCACAACGAATAATATTACTGATACTATAACTGATATGAGCAAAAAGTTCTTTATCAAATAAGTTTAGTGCGTTAGGATCGGCTGCATATTCCATTTCTTTCAATAAATAAGGATGGCAACGAATAGCTCCTTGACCAAAGATCATCAGGCTGCGTGTTAAAATATTCGCGCCTTCAACTGTAATGGAGATTGGAGAAGCGATATACGCATGAGCTAATGTATTGCGCGGTCCTAGAATAATACCTTTTCCGCCTTCAATATCCATGGCATGATTAATAATAATCCTTCCCATAGTGGTCATATGGTATTTAGAAATTGCTGAAGCGATTGCTGGTTTAACATGACTATCGATAGCACCTGCTGTTTGTAAGCGAGTTGCCTCAAGTAAAAATGCCATTCCACCGATTGTTCCTAAAGGATCTTGAATGCCTTCAAATTGACCAATCGAAACTTTGAACTGTTGACGCACACGAGCATACGCAGCACAGGTCAATCCTGCAAAATGACCTACAGCTGTAGCTAATGCGGGTAAAGAGATACCTCTGCCCACAGACAAACATTCGACAAGCATACGCCATCCCTGCCCGACCATTTCTTGCCCGCCAATCACCCAACTCATAGGCACAAAAACATTCTCACCTGATGTTGGCCCATTAGGAAACGCCATCCCTAAGGGATTATGTCGACGACCTATAACAACTCCTGGATGCGTAGTGGGGATCAAACAAACGGTAATACCAACTTCTTTATTATCGCCTAAAATATTATCAGGATCGAACAATTTGAATGCTAATCCCATCACAGTGGCAACAGGAGCGAGCGTTATATAACGCTTATTCCATGTAATCTTGATCCCTAATGTTTTTTTACCTTCAACTTCCTGATAACACACAACCCCATAATCAAGCATTGATCCTGCATCTGAGCCCGCTTCAATCCCTGTTAAAGCAAAACATGGTATTTCTTGACCCGAGGCTAAACGAGGCAAATAATAATCTTTTTGCTCTTGAGTTCCATAATGAACAAGAAGCTCAGCTGGTCCTAAAGAGTTAGGGACCATAGCAATCACTGCTGCTGATGGACTTTTACTGGCAATAGTTCCAACAATTGTTGAATGAGCTGTTGCAGAAAATCCTAACCCACCATATTCTTTTGGGATAATCAATCCAAAGAATTTCTTCTCTTTCATGAAATCCCAAACTGAGTCAGGCAAACCCCAATGATGCTGAACGATTTCCCAATCATTGATTTGATAGCATAGCTCAGTGACTGGCCCTTCAATAAAAGCCTTTTCTTCATCAGTCAACTGATAACGTTTCCAATCAATATGTTTTTTAAAATCAATACGTCCTCTGAAAATATCACTTTCTAACCAAACATCTCCCGCAGCAATCGCTTCTTTTTCAGTTGTCGAAATCGGAGGCAATATTTTATTGACCCAAACTTTTATAGGAAGACTAATGATTCTTTTACGTATCAAAGGAATAGATACAATCAATAATAAAAGAATAATGGGTACATAAGCTAATAAAAGAGTCAAGATTCCTAAATGAGCCACACGAGCATAAATTAACATGAAAGCTAGAATACAAAGCGCAATAGTAGCAACAGACATTCGATTAAATGCTAATGTCCAAAATAAAAGGAGAACAGCAACAAAGAACATAATATCAATCCTTGTAATAATCTTAAGAGTTTATTATTTGTGCATCAAGTATAGTTCGGATTTTTCGATAGAGAAGTTTGCAGGGCAATATTCGTTTTTATCTATTCATCAAGCGGCTGCAATAGTGATTGCGCACCGCCGCTTATGACACTATGTTGAACAAAACACGTGCGCAATCCTTTTCGTTGACGGGAAGGTCAAGCACGTGCTCCTCTTTGTTTAAGTTCTTGTTCTCGATCGTTCTTTTCCAGATAT
>RFNU01000160.1 GCA_009927065.1 bacterium
CGAGCCGCTTTTGTTGCCGCTATCAATCATAAGCAAGTTGTTTTTTTAACACCAACCACATTATTATCACAGCAGCATTATGAAACTTTAATAGAACGCTTTGCTCATTGGCCCATTCGTGTAGAGCTGATGACTCGTTATGCTCACGATCAGAAAAAATTATTAGCTGATTTAGAATCAGGATCTATTGATATAGTTATTGGAACCCATAAGCTGTTACAACCTTCAGTAACCTTTCGTGATTTAGGGCTCGTGATTGTTGATGAAGAGCATCGTTTTGGGGTGAATCAGAAAGAAGCGTTAAAGAAATTGCGGGGTCAAGTTGATATTTTGTCGATGACAGCAACGCCAATCCCACGAACACTGTCAATGACTTTTCAAGGTCTGAGAGATTTATCGATTATTGCAACACCTCCTGCACGCCGGCTGAGTATTGCAACCTTTTTACATCAAACGACCGATCTTATTATTCGAGATGCTTTGGAACGAGAATTATTCCGTGGTGGACAAGTCTATTATATTTATAATGATATTAGTCAAATTCATAAAAAAGTAGAATATTTACAGCGCCTTATGCCAAAAGCATCCATTGGGGTTATTCATGGAAAGATGACAGAAGTTCAAATGGAACGCGTCATGGCACAGTTTTATCATCAGCGGTTGGATATTCTTGTCAGCACTACTATTGTGGAAACAGGTATTGATGTTCCTTATGCTAATACTATGTTAATTGAGGATGCGCATTTATTTGGATTATCTCAATTGCATCAGTTAAGAGGACGAGTAGGCCGTTCTTATCATCAGGCTTATGCGTATCTATTAATTCCTATGCCTGTAGAAAAATTGCCTGCATTAGCCCAAGCGCGCCTAGAGGTGTTAACACAATATCAAGATTTAGGAAGTGGGTTTCATTTAGCAACACATGATCTTGAAATTCGTGGAGCAGGGGAACTGCTAGGGGATCAACAAAGTGGGCATGTGCAAGATATAGGAATAGATCTTTATAAAGAATTGTTGAAAAAAGCTAAAAATGCTTTAGAAGGTAAGAGCAATGAAGAGTTAGTCTACTGTGAAATAGAATTATATTTAAATGCTTATATTTCTGATGAGATGATACAAGATGCGCCCATGCGTTTAAAATTGTATCAAAAATGGCAAGCAATCACTGATTTAGAGGAGCTTGAGGAGCATCGTCTAGAGTTTATTGATAGATTTGGTCAATTTGATGAGTTAACGTCTCATTGGTATCGTGTTCATAAACTGCGTCTTCATGCAACACAGCTTCAATTAGAGCGTATAAAATTTAGCCCAACAGGTCTTCAATTAACTGTACGATCGCAGACACCTTGTTTTGATAAACTCATTTATCTGGTTCAAAAAGGAAAAGTCGCCTCTAAGCTTATCAGCCCAACGATGTTAGAGTTTAAGTGCAAAATCGCTAAGCCAAGAGATAGACTCGCTTCTTTAGAAAATTTATTAGCTTTTTTATCTGGGCAAGCAACGGAATGGATACTAGTCTCCAGTGCATAACAACTCAAAAATTCACCATAAAAATCATACTTCATTTATATTTAATGACATTAATAGATATAATGCTTACTATCTTTATTTGATTGTCGTCTATTACACTCCATGCCTATCATTCGTGCCACCCGATCTTTCCTCAAAGCGCAAGAACGTTTTTTATCCTTAGATGCGTTAAAAGAGATACTTTACACCTTACAGACACATCCTCAGCATCATGGATTGTATTTGAAGAAAATGAATACGGTTCATGGATTAGTTTTTAGTATTCGTGTTAATCAAGCGAGCCGTATTCTTTTTACGATTGAGGAAGTCGAGGGTCAAAGAACTCTTTTGCTGTTAGAATACCATCACGATCATAAGAAATATGAACAGAGTAAATTTTTAAGAAGTTATGATCGCAACAAAGTTGTCAATGCATCTGCTCAGGCTTTAGAAATTACAAAACAATGCTCTTCTATAGAAGAAGAGGTTGATGGGCAAGATTTGCAACTGATTCAAATAGGGTTGGGTGCTACTGATTTATCATCAGATATTATTGTTGGACATGCAAGTTTCTCGATTACGCTGAATGATGATCAGCAAGCAGCATATGATCTGCCTTTGCCTGCAGTGATTAAAGGAGTAGCTGGTAGTGGAAAAACAAGTGTTGCTATTGCGTTATTGCAACGTCATGCCATACAGTTTCCCGATCACTCATTACTTTATATTACAAAATCTCGAGCATTAGCTCGAGAGATTAAAGAACAATTCTTTGAGCTTGGGCTACACCATATTGAAGTGATGACCTTTGATGAAGTGTGTGTTATGTATGGTGGTTATATTATTAATGCAGAACAACGATCGTTATATTTTGAACAATTAGCAGACAATAATAATATTCCAGTAGAGATTATTATTCATGAATATCAATATATTATAGAGACACAGCCAGCAGAATATCCTCTAACTAGAAGTCAATTATCTGCTGAATTACAACGTCATCTGTGGCAAGTCTACCAGCAGTCAAAAAAATATTATTCGTATGAGGAAACACTACGATGGTTAGAGCCCTATTTATCTCGCCAATCGCTACAAGAGCATTTTAGTCCTAAAAATATAGCCAAAGAATTTGATATTTTATCAGCTCTATCAAGGGATGAAGACTATCTTGCTTTAGGCCAACGTCAAAGCATTTTTGTGACACCAGAAGATCGTTGTAAAATTTTGCTGATGTATCAGCATTGGTTAAAAGTTGTTGAAACACGTATTTCAGAACATGAAATGCGCTTTACAGACGCCAAGCGCTGGCAATTTGTTGTAGCGGATGAGGCGCAAGATTGGAACCTCAGGTCTTTGATTGCAGTCTTTACCTTAGCTGAAAATAATCAGATCGTTTTTTGTTATGATCACAATCAAAGTATTAATGAGACGCTGAGTAATCATTTAGATTATGTCGAGTTATTGAGAACATATTTGCATAAAAAAAATAGTGCATTGACCTTAACAGAGCATCAACTTTCATTCACTTATCGTTGTCCACCACCTATCGCTGAATTAGCCACTCATGTAAGAACAGTGATCAACACAATCATAAAACAACAACAATGGCCCAATAAAGGGATTACTCATCAAATCTTATCAGCAGTACAGTCTCCTGTCATGAAACCCATTTCTTGGTTTAATGATGATGACAATTTTCAGCAAGCACGAAAAATTTTAGGATCTCATCATATCTTTGCGGTTATTACATTAGAACAACATCTTGAGACTGCCAGAGAACTTTTCAGCACCCCTCTCGTTTTTACAGTAGAGCAAATTAAAGGGCTGGAGTATGATTTTGTCATTGCGTATAAATTAATGGATGATCCAGCATACAAAGGTATTTCACGATATTTAGGCGACACGCCTGTCAGGGGAAAAAAACTCTTAGATTATGATACATTGAGTATCAAGATGAATAAGCTTTTAACAGCGTTTACGCGTAGTAAAGATACTTTATGGGTTGTTCAACCGCACAGCACTCAATTAAAAGATTTGTTGCATTATTTGAATAGAAAAGAAATACCGGCCTCTTATTGGGAAAAAATGGAGTCTCCAATAACATCGACTCAAGAGTGGATTGAACAAGTTAACTTGTTTTTAGATCGCCGTCAGTCTGATTTAGCTCAGGCAGTTTACAATGAGCGAGTAAGGCTAGATGAATCCTATAAATACATGACTTTTGAGTCATATTGTGCATCGCTTCAGCGTAAAAAACTCGGATCACCTTGCTCTGTAACAGAAATACAAGAGTCTTTATTAAGCTTAAAGCCGGTAATTTTTAGCCAAAGACCTCATCATTCTGTCGCTACGGTGCAACCAAGATCTGGATTAAAAGATGCCCATAGCATTGACAACAACACGTTACTGCCTCTTATGGATCACAATAAGAAAAAAAAGAAAAAAAAGGCAAAAAAATTAGCTCAGGATAGTGATCATCGTTTTGCTATCGTCGAGCAATCCGATCAGGATATTGAAGCTATTTGCACGATCATTGATCAATCCGAGTGGGCCGTTGATGTTTTAACGCGTTACGTTACTTCAGCAGAGCGTTTTATGGACATCATGCGATCGATGCCATCATTTAATAAGATTTTTCCTAATACGCGATCACAAGAAGATCATCGTCTCAAAAGAAGCTTTTTTACATTTTGTATGCAACAAGTGTCAATAACTCCTACGGAGCTCTTTTCTTTTAAAGCAAATGATATGCCAATACTTTACCATGCATTGACTTCGCATTACGGATTACTTTTAGTCTATGAATTTTTAGATGATATCCCTCTTTCCAACTGGATAATCTCAGAATCACCTGAATATCATGAAATTATTAGTGCAACGTATGGAGATATTTTATTGGGTGAAAGCGTATTGATAATTGTGAAAAATAAAATTTCAAAAATGATTCAAGAAACAGAAAATAAACAAGAATTATTAGCTCAATATATGCCTTTATTGAAAATAATCAGAGACTGTCGTGTCATCATAGAAGATCTAGATTACATTAATCTTAAAAAAAATATGATTAAAAGCATTTCTCGCTCAGAGCCTCTTGTCAAAGAACATGCGTTAGCTCTTTGTATAGAAAGTGACCAGCATGAGAATTTTGCATTACTGCTGGCCAGTGATCCTCAACTGTGGACATCAAGAATCAAGAAGCAGTCAATTTTTTCAACTATCATTACTTATCAATCAATTAACTGTTTAAATTTTTTATTGAATCATAATATCTCCATTTTTAATAGAGAAAATGAAGATGAGGTTCAATATGACAATGATCCATTTGGACTCATAAGAGCCGTTTCTGCTCATGCTCCAAAAATTCTTGAAAGGTTATTGAAGCATCAAGCAGTCGATATTCATTTCCAAGGAAAAAATGGTAATACAGCGTTACATTTAGCAGTGTTATTAGATAATACAAAACTTGTACAAATATTATTAAGTTATGGTGCCGATCCTTCTTTGAATAATGAAAATGGATTAAATGCTTTTGAAATAGCCAGATCGAAAAACAATGAGAATATTTTGAGTTTATTTCATGAGCATCACGGATCGTTAGGACTAAAGAATAAAAAGTCTTGAGAATAAAAAGCTGATGAGTATTGCTGAGCATGTGTTTATCAATCAAAGAGTAGATCTCGCTCGACTAAATCGCTAACGCAATCTTCATGCTCTTTAGTTTAAATAATATGAGAGTTGTTATTTTTTATTTTCAATAAAGGTTTCATCGCCTTTTTTTGATTAAGATGGTTATTTGAGGCGATAAGTTTTTATTATTGCCACTGCAGTTTGAGCAACGAGCAGTCATCTCTTTCATCAAGAAGATTGGTGAGTAGGTTTGATCATATCAATAGGACCGGCTTCTTGCCGGACCTAATATTCACGCAAATTTTTTTTAACGAATTCTGGATAGGCAATTCAGTAAGACCCTAATGGAGATACTTGCTGATATCAGAGTTGAGATCATAGGTGATAACAGCTGCATAAATAGCGCCGTCATCATACCCTATCTCCCATTCAATTCTGGAATTCATGTTCTCGTAAGAAAAGGAATGGAAATCTTGAAATTCTTCGCTGCCGAGCGTAAATTTACCATTGCCACAATGTGTTAAGCAGGAGTCATTGATATAAATCGAATCCGATTGCTCAGATAACACCATCAACTCCACAGTAGCCGTAGAAACTTTACCACCATGAATCAT
Source organism: bacterium (assembly GCA_009927065.1). Lineage (GTDB taxonomy): Bacteria > Pseudomonadota > Gammaproteobacteria > Berkiellales > Berkiellaceae > LLD-282. The sequence continues at coordinate 5,748 of RFNU01000160.1, forward strand.
ATGCATATCATTACTTATTTTTTTCATGACAAGAACCTTTGATACAACACTTATGAATATTACTGCATACTATAATAGATATTGGTGGCAGAATCAACCTTAATACCTATCACTCATTTTTAAAACAATATTTTTTAAAAATTAACGTTTGATCATTCAATTAATCTTTTTTTTCAACAAGATTTTAAAATGCAAATGCAACAAAAACGCGCAGAATGCGTCCTCCAACTTTACAAAAGTAACTTTGGAGGACGATGGAGTGTAAGCCCTTAAAGGATGGGTTGATCTTGATTTTGTATATCATTGTTGAGGCTCTTTATAGAGCAGATCCGCTGGCAGTCATCAGACAATACGCCCTACAAAGATCTCACTCATCTTTCATGAGAAAGTTGAGTAAGGAGGTTTGATGATATCACTAGGAGCTGTAAGATCACCCTGATCCAAGATTGATTTAAAAAGAGCTTGCTTCTTTGCTCAGCTTCAAGATATTACAGGAATTTTCTTTGATAAGCGTAAATAAGCAGGTAATGGTTGATAAAAATCGGTTTCTTTAACAATCAGTAAAGTAATTTTATTAGCGAAAAAATAAATGAATTTACGTAAAAAAGGCTCATATTTTATTAGCCAACGTTGCATACGTCTCGAGCAGTGCTTAAAAAGAAAAGACTGATAAAAGCTCTTCAAGATAATCAGTTTATGTTCCTTTAACAATCGCTGTATTCCCCAAGAAGAATAAGGATTTTCTTTCGATGATGCATAGTAGTAAGGTGAATAACGATTATTATATGTTAAAATCAATTTTCCTTGCGGGTGTAAGACCCGTATAGCTTCTTTCAGTAAAACTGTTGAGTGTTTTTTCTCTACACTGGATAAATCACAGATAATAGTGTCGATAGACTCTCCATCAAATGGCAAGTGCATATCATCTAAGATCACTTTAAATGATTTTGACGCCGATTCATCATGAGCAGACGTTGTGACATGCATAAAACATTTTTCATTAAAATTAAAAGGGAAAAAAAATTCTTTGCCGATATAAACAACGTTACGTCGCCAAGGATTAAATGTTAATCGAGTGTATAAGGATTTCAATCTTAGAGCAAAATGTTGAATGATATGATCATTAAATCGATTCATTGTTAACACCCTTTAAGAGTTCAATAAAGTTATTCGCACGACAGAGGTGACATAAGGATTATCAACAATAATCCACTTATTAATCGGCAATCGCTCGTTTAATTGTAATTGATAATCACCTTTCATTAAACGTAAACTTATTTTTAATTCTTGATTGGTTGCGCTTAAGATTTCCACATGTCCTAATGTGGTTTTATTGAGCGTGTTTTTATAACAAAGAGTAAATGGTTTGTTGTTGTCAATAATATTAAAAGGATGATAAGTAGGTCTATTAACAATATCATGATAGGCTTCAAGACTCAGGCAAGCTGAATGTTCGAACGATGGAATAGTAAAAGCAAATGCATCTTTTACAGAATGTTGGGGGAAATTTTTTGTTATTATTTTAGGAGTTTTTTTGGGACCCAGTGCCCAAACCGATGCTTTATGGTGAAAGTATTTTATTTTTAAAGGCGGCAACATCGCACGATCAGCGGTATGATCGGTTCGTATAAAGAATATTTCAAAAAGATAAGCAGGCCTAGGAGTCGCCCCGATCGATAGACTCACCATGAACAAATAAACTAAGCGTAGCGCCTTAACAATAGGTTTTAATGAAATCAACATGCGATTGTTCTTCTTCTTCCGAGATAAAAAGTTTAACTATTTTGATAGAATCTGAAATAAGTATAGATCGAGCAACGTCGGTGCTGAGTTCAAGTTCAACCTGTCCGCCTGTCATCTTTCGGTAAACTTTCAGAAGAAGCAAGCTGTCTTTTAAAGCACCATGAAATTTTCTTCCAGATAAATCAATCTCTAGTCGTTGGCATAATGCATCTAGAGAATTTTTCTTTCCAGGATATTTTTTGCGAGCAATCGCAAGCGTATCAATCACTTCGTGACAATAAGTTTGTAGATTATTATAACCAATCAGGGATAACTCTTGATTTAAAAAGGCGAGATCAAAGGAAGCATTATGAGCTATTAATGTTGCGCCTTTAATAAATTCAAGGAATACGTCGACTTTTTCATGAAATCCAGGTTTGTCAAGCAAAAATTCATTTGATAAACCATGAACAGAGAACGCCCCTTCATCAACAGCACGTTTAGGATTAAAATAAGTATGAAAGTGCAAAGGATTTTCTTCATCACTGAGCTCTACACAAGCTAATTCGACAACACGATGACCATCGCAAACTTGTTTACCTGCAACACGACAAAAACCAGTTGTTTCTGTATCAAAACTAATAATACGCATTTTTATAGACTACTCACGATAAGATATAGCTTGTGAACGAGCTATTTGGTCGACTTTTTCATTTTCAGTATGCCCATTATGTGCTTTAACCCAACGCCACTCCACTTTTAAATGCAGTTGCGCCGCATCAATAGCTTTCCATAATTCACTATTTTTAACAGGTGTTTTTGACGCTGTGATCCAATTTTTCCTTTTCCAGCCATGAATCCATTCCGTGATGCCTTGTTGCACATACATAGAGTCTGTATAAATAATAGCCGGGGTTGTTGGGGCGTTTTGCTTAAGCCAATATAAAGCTTGTAATGCCGCCTCTAATTCCATTTGGTTATTTGTGGTCAGCTTTTTACCACCAGAGCACACAACAGGTTCAGGTGTATTGGGTTTAAGGACTAAAATGCCCCAACCACCAGGGCCGGGATTATTTAAGCATGCACCATCTGTATAAATATGAATCATGTGTTAAAAGGTTCCTGCGTTGAGCCAAAAATGAGTTAAAATACTTAAAACATAGCCAAGAGCTATTGCCCAAGACCATCGTAAGTGGCTGAAAAAAGTATAACTTTTAGGGGCCTGACCCATGAGAGCAACGCCAGCGGCCGATCCCACTGAAAGCAATGATCCACCAACACCAGCAGTGAGTGTTACAAGTAACCATTGGCCTTCAGGCAAGTTGATATTCATCTTTAAAACTGCAGCCATGACAGGAATATTGTCTAAAATTGATGAGCATAACCCAACAATAATATGAGCTGGGGTAGCTTGATGTTTTAATGATAATCCTGATCCTAATTGGTCGTAAAGGAGATGAGAGATCTCATTTAACAATCCTAAAGCACTTAAAGCTCCGACACAGAGCATCACTCCGTAGAAAAACAGCAAGGTATCCCATTCCAAAGATTCCATAATTTTAAAAATATCGAATTGATGAGACCCTGGTTTATGTTTCGATTTGAGTTTTAAAAAGTAGGAAAAAATTTGAAGATAACCTAATCCAACCATCATCCCGAATGTTGGAGGGAGGCCTAAAAAGTGGTGGCATACAACAGAAGTTGTAATCGTTAATAAAAACAACACAATCGAAATTTTTGCGCCATCTTTGAATTGTATATCTTCTTCAAGAGCTGAAGGTAATCCCCGATCGATAGCAAAAGACATGCAATAAGCAGGCACTAAGAAGTTTACCAGTGAAGGAATAAAGAGTTTAAAAAACAGACTAAAGCCAAGAACCCCTTGTTGCCAGACCATCAGGGTTGTAATATCGCCAAATGGACAAAAAGCACCACCAGCATTAGCTGCTACAACAATATTAATACATCCTAACGCTATGAATTTTTGATTATCTTTTCCTACTGCTATTAAAATAGCCCCCATCACTAAGGCCGTGGTGAGATTGTCAGCAATCGGTGAAAGAAAAAATGCAATCAGACCAGTTGTCCAAAAAAGCTGTTGATATGACATTCCTTTTTGAATAAGGTAGGACTTTAGTTTTTCAAAAACATTTAACTGCTCTAGTGTTTTGACATAAACCATAGAAACAAAAAGAAACAGAAAGAGATTGGCATATTCAAGAAGGTTAGTTTCATAAAGTTCATGAACATGACCATTCCAGTTTAAAAATTTTTCAGCATAACCCAAGAGGATCCAGAGTAACCCGGCAGCAATCAGCATGGGCTTGGATTTTCTAAAATGGGTATATTCTTCAGCAATCACAAAACCATAGCTAATGATAAAAATGACTACGCTCATCAATGATATCCATAGGGGTGGCGTTGGGTGAGGTAGACCAATAGGCATGATTGACTCTCTAATCTGTTAAGTGGTGTGTAACAGTATATGCGGGAATTAAAACAAGAGGCAAGACTAACAGCGCTGTTTTTAAAGAAATTTCTAAGCTCCAATTTAACGACGATGTGTAATCGAGATACCATCCCATTAAAGGTTGAAAGCAAACAGAGATTAATAGAACGGTAACATTAACAATAACAATAGAAAGTGCTGGTTGATTGATTTTTTTTTGGATAAAGGTAAAAATCAAGAGCATAAATGATGCTGCTAGCCCAATAAAAAAACAGGATAACGCTAACATCCCATGCGATCTTGTTGGGTTAAAAATAAATAAAAATAAACTAAAAAATTCAGTTGCTATAGCTATTCTTAACAGTCGAACGCCTGTGATATGAAGACTGAGAGCGGCTTTACTCAAACTGCCTGTAATAGTGCCAAAAAAGAAAAAAGACAAAATCCAAGCGCTATTAGCAAAATCAACATGGTGATAGTGCTCGAGAATTAATGTGCCCCATAAAGCAGGTAAGACTATCAAGGGGAGAACCATTGAGCATCCAATTAAGATTAATTGAAAAAGAAAAGGCAAATGATTGAATGAAAAGTTATGATCAAATTGACTATAAGTTTCTACACCAGTCTTATGGTGCTCAGAGTAAAAATAAACAAAGAGAACAACCAAGAGACATAATGCATACGCACAGGTTAGCATGATTGTGCGCCAATGATAAAAATTCAAAGCCAGTTCAAGAGGATATTCTGCCGATAAGGCACCCAGCATTCCGATTGTATTGGCCAAACCGACATAAAATGAAAACTGTTGTTCATCAAACCATCGGTGCGCTAGTTCCAAGAGTAATATAAACGAAATCGACGCTCCAAAACCCATGAGTATGCGCGCTAAAAAAGCCTCGCTTAAAGAATGGCTATGAGCAAAAAAAACTAAGCCAATAATAAAAAAAGCTGAAAATATCAAAAAACTTTTTTTAACACCGTAACGTATCATGAAAAGCGTTGCTGGTATTTGGCAGAGCGCATAACTGTAGTAAAAAGCAGCTGAAAGTTTCCCTAATTGCGTATAATTAATGTTGAATTCATTTTTTAAAAAAGATTGCAACATATTTGGTGAAATTCTAATAAAAAATTCTAATCCATAAACGAGACTAACTATACTCCATATAAGGAATAGTTTAAAATAGTGTTTTGAGGTCATACCAGACTTCCTTACAAGCTTTGCTTGAGAAATTCATATTAAGACTTTACACAAGATATTAAATTTCTCTTCAGATAACAAATAAAGAAGGACAGTATACCATATCGCAGCGAAGGTTAGCAGCTTACAATGCGTAAAGAGCAAGAATAGTACAATGTTTTTAGCCCTTGTGAATAAGGAGAGTAAAATGCCAAAAGAAGAAGTAGGTACTATATTAATGTTGATTACAGCAATGGCGAGTTATATTAATCATCGTTATTTGCATTTACCTAAATCCATAGGGCTAACTTTTGTAACTTTTTTTATCTCCATGATTATTGTGCTGTTACATCATATTGACGTTAGCCTTGCTGTGAATATGATTGAAATGATATCAACGTTAGAGTTTTCTCATACCTTTCTTCAACGAATGCTAGGATTTTTGCTTTTTGCTGGCGCTTTACAGATAGATTATCGAGATCTGTATAAGCATAAATTGATTATTGGCCTGCTTTCAACAGTCAGTGTTTTAATATCGACATTTTTGATTGGGGTAGGCACTTGGGTCGTTATTCAGTTTGTTGGCCTTCAATTACCGATTCTGTATTGTTTTTTATTTGGTGCTTTAATATCTCCTACCGATCCTGTCGCGGTGATGAGTATTTTAAAATCAACAAAAGCCCCAAAAAGTCTTGAAATGAAAATTGCAGGAGAAGCTCTTTTTAATGATGCTATGGGGATTGTTTTATTTGTAGCTATTTCTGGACTTGCTAATGGTACTCTTGAACTATCAATTTTAGATTTCTGTATTTTCTTTTTAAGACAGGCTGTTGGTGGGATTATTTTTGGATTGATGCTAGGACAAATCTTCTCCCGTCTTATTAAGGGTATAGATAGCTCTTTTGTATTAATTTTAATGACGATATCTCTAGTGAGTACGGGCTATCTTGTTGCTGAGCACTATTTAAATATTTCTGCTGTTATCACAATAGGTGTTTCAGGATTATCTGTTGGTAATACATTGCGTCGCAGTGGATTTTCGCTTGATCTTCGTAACCATCTTTATGATTTTTGGGAATTTGTTGATGAAATTTTAAATGCTTTTTTATTTGTGATTATCGGTCTTGAATTTTTAGAAATTTCAAGCACACCCTTAATTTTTGTAGCTTGTATGGCGACGATAGGGATTACAGTTATCGCTCGCTGGATTTCAGTTGCTATCCCCTTAGCCTGGATTACAGGATTTCGTTATATTAACTCACAATTATTGTGGTTAATGACGTGGGGCGGTATGCGCGGAGGTATTTCGATTGCATTGGCACTCATGATACCCTCGACAGTGATGTATCGCAATACAATTGTTGCAATTACATACTCAGTCGTTATTTTTTCTATTATCGTTCAAGGAATGACGATCGCCCCTTTAATGCATAAAATGAATTTAAGTAATGCTCGTTTCAAGCCTAAAAAAATCGAGGACGTTATTATATCCAATATGCCTAATCACCTTCCTTCGAGCTTAGATGAACAGGCGTTTACCGACTGATGCTTTGGCTGAAGGCTTGATTGTTGTTGTGCCTAATAATAGGGCGCAACAATTTTGGGTCGAAGCTTATTGCAAAAGTCGCGCTTCTTGTGCACCAATCTTACCAGCTTCTCGAGTATTGTCTTTTACAGACTTTATTAGACAAGTTTTTAAGCTTCAAAAGGATTTTTTTGATGCTACTTTGCTACAAGATCTTCAAGTGAGTCTCGGATTATTAAATCTTCTTCCGGTAACAATACCGTTGAATGAGTTACCTCATTATGTTCATTTATTTTTACAAGCCTTTAAGGTGATGATCCGTTGGCGCATTTCTATCAAGGAGTTTAAAAAATATACTCTCAACGACCAGCAGTATTTTTTTGCAGAAAAATCGGTTCTTTTTAAGCAATGGTTAGCAGAACATCGATTGTTTGTCATCGAGCAAGCAATCGAAGCTCTTATTGAGCAAGACCAGATTCAGTGGCCGGCGCAGTCTTATTTTTTTTATGGCTTTGATGATTACTATCCGTTACAAGAAGCCTTATTTCAAAGAATGCAGCAAGATGGACTCTATCTTGAATTTGAACAACATCATCATAACGAGTCATTCCATCATAAGAAATATAATTTTTTCCAAAAAGAAGAAGAAATCAAAGAGGCTATCAAATGGTTGACCAATCTGCCTCATGATGAGCCAGGAGTGATCGTTGTGTTAGAAATGAATAAAGAATTTAAATATCTCGTTGATAAAGTGATTCATACTCTTGAGCCAGAGTTAATGCGTCTTCCCTTAGAACAAGTCTTAAAGAATATAGCTTTTAGTAGTGGAGTGCCACTGAGCGAACAAGCTCTTGTCTCAGAACTGTTAACGCTCTTACAATCACTTCGTTTTCAACAAACATTTTTTCTTTCAGCCCATCATTTTCTAGCACAGATCAACTATGTTGCTCACAGCCAGCGCACATTATATAGTTGGAATCAGTTGTTATTGAAAGCATTAGAGAGTGCTCAATGGTGTCAGCAAGTTCAACTCACAAGTGTTGAATATCAGGCGCACGTCATGTTTTTAGAAAAACTTGATCAGCTTAATCAAGTGAGTGTTTTTTTAGAAGAATATAACTATCAAGAATGGGTAACTTATCTGACAGTTTATTTTAAGAGCGTTATTTTTCAGCCGCAATCACTCGAGTCTCATCGTTACTGTATGGGTTTATTAGAAGCCGCTCCATTAGGATTTGAGCATGTATGGGTGATCGGCGCTGATGCATCGCAGATCCCACAGTCTCTTAATCCACATCCCTTACTCCCTGCTGACATGCAAGAAGTGCATTGGATGCCTCATGCCCATTATCAAAGAGAACATCATTATTTAACTAAGATTTTATCACGATTGGCGCAAGCACAAGATTTTTGCCTAAGTTATGCCAAACAAGATCATTATCGACATTATTATCCTTCACCAATGTTAGAGCAAATTTTTCCTGGCCCTTATCAGCCTATGAGATCTGAGATCAAGAACCATACCCTTTACGCATGGACTTACCTTCCTCAAGACGACTATCAACCTATTGCCCCTCAGCGAATCACTGTGGCACAACTCAATCATTTTTTGCAGTGCCCGTTCAAAGGATTCGTACGCACATTAACAGGTGCTCAGGCCCCTATTAAGACGTTATTGCCCATCGATCCTGCTGGTCATGGCCGGCTTATTCATCAATATTTACAAGATCGTTTAGCCTGTAAAAATGAAGATCATGCTTTAGCATTATATACCGCGCATTGGAGTCCTTTATTACGAGAGGTCGAAAAAAATCGCCTAGATGCTCTTTATCATCAAGTCAAAGAGGTTTTTGATGGTCATCAAGAACACTTGTCTTTTGAATATAAAGTGTCTTTTGAGATGGATAACTGGTGTATTGAAGGAAGAGTGGATATTTGGGACTTTGATAAAAAACATGTTTATGATCTTAAAAGTAAAAATTTTATTGCAAGCTCATGGTTCTCTCAAGATCCAACCGATTGTCAAGGACCATTGTATGCTTTGGGCTTAAACGCTCACTCTTTAGGTGTGATTCGATTAACACAACCTGATATTGTTATGAACTGTGAAAAAGTCCAACCATATTACACTCATTGGTCTTGTCAATTAAAAGCATTATTACTCCGATGGTCAACAGGTAATTTTGATCCAAAACCGCAACACATAGGCATTTGTCATCATTGTAGTTTAAAAAAGGCTTGTCGTTATGAAACTTTCTGATAGCCCAGAACGGATTCAAGCTTTAGATTTAACAACAAGTTGCGTCGTTCGTGCGCCGGCTGGCTCTGGTAAAACAGAATTGCTTATCCAGCGTTACCTTAAAGCCTTGCTGCATGTTGAACGTCCAGAGCAAGCGTTGGTTCTCACATTTACGAACAAAGCCGTTGCCGAGCTTAAAGAGCGTTTAATGCACATCTTGAGCGATCCATCTTCTTGTGCAACAGTCTTAACAGCCCAAATGGTTCATGCTGTGATACAGCGATCAGCATTACTGGGATGGAATATCAGTTATAATCAACATCGCTTGGCTATCATGACGATTGATGCCTATTTTTTAAAGCTTTATGAGCGCTTTATGCCTCAAGAGTTGGGTGTTTTTCCAACATTAACAGATGATCCTATTGCGTTAAATATTAAGATTGTTGAAGAGTTTTTAAGTTATTATTTTATGAAAGAGGCAGATGAAGATTTGATCGCCTTAAGTGCAATATTTCATAACAACTTTTCTTACTTAAAAGATCTGTTTGTCGGCATGTTAGGCTCTAAAGAACGTTGGCTAGCACTTCTTTATCAAGAAAGATTAGAGAGCCAAGCATTAGAGTCTCTTTGGATTGCGGAGTTGGAGATTCTCAATAGCTCAGTGAGCCATTTAGCGTCTTGTGTTGAGCAGATTTTTTCTTTTATGACTCAATATCACTTAATAACACCTCATTTCATTTGGCCGATGAAGCTAGAGCAATGGTTTTTTTTATCAAAGATTTTACTGACACAAAAAGCTCAATGGCGAAAAACATTCCGTTTTGATCAAGGTATTCCTGCGCAAGGAGAATTGCATCCTTGGCATACAAAAGAAGATAGAATCAACGCTATAGAAAATATTGCTGAGTTACAAGAGAGCTTGTCTCAGGCAGCATCTTCTCTGAAAATATTAGGCCTGATGCAGTATTGGCCAGATCACGTGAGCTTTTCAGAAAATGATCAGAGACTAGCGTTTTTATTAAAAAAGTTGGTGGCTTTTAGTATTGTTTATAAAAAAGAAAAAAGCCTTTTAGATTTTGCAGATATTACCACAGGTTTATGGTCATTAACGCGCAAAGAGCCCGAGTTATCTTGGATTGCAACATATCTTGATCAACATCTGACTTATCTTTTTATTGATGAGGTACAGGATTTATCATTAACACAATTTGCAATTATTGAACAAATCATAGGATCGTTGGCTTATGTTGAAAAATCTTTTTTTGTTGTTGGCGATCCACAGCAAGCTATTTATCATTTTCGTGGTGCAGAAATCGGCGTTTTTCGTCGCTTCGAGTTATACGCAAATCCTGGCATCAAAAAAGTCAATTTGAAATTGTCTAGTAATTTTCGTTCTGCAGATAAACTGGTTTCGTTCGTTAATACCTGGACTGCTGAGCGTTTTGGCGATGCTTCTTTGCCGTTATTAGGGGTCGATCAGGCCCTAACCAGTTATGCTGCTCTGGCTAAAGATGGATCGTATCAGAGCCACTCCTATACCAATAAAGAACAAGAAGCTTGGCAGTTAGCATTGTTGATAAAAACATATCGGCAAGAGCATCCTCAGCGCACTGTCGGTATTTTGGGTCGTGATAGAAAAACACTCCGGCCCTTGAAAGCGATGTTAGATCGTCTTGATATCGAGCATCATGCTCCAGATTTACACCGAATGATCGATCAGTATTATATTCTTGATGCCTTAGCATTAATAAAAGTCTTATTAGAACCGCGAGAAAAATATCATTGGCTTGATTTGTTGAGGTCGAGTTTGTTAAGAGCTTCATTCGCTGATATTCAATTATTTTTTGCTGATGAGCAGGTTGATTTTTGGCAGAAGTCCTCTTTACATACTCTTTCTTCCGCTTGTGCATATGATTATCAACGATTAAGCGAAGTGGTGGGTGTTTTTAATACTTATCGTTATCGTGTGACCGTGTCACGGTGGTTGAAAACATTTTTTGCAGCTTTCGGTTATGATAAATTTTTAACACTATCGCAGCTTTCTATTTTTAATCTTTTCTTAGAGTTCTTTCAGTATTGGAATTGGAATCAAGAATATGATTGGTTCATGATTGAAGATCAGTGCAACCGTAAAACAGTGCATGGTGGTGTAGAGTCTGTGATTACTTTGCTGACTATCCATAAATCAAAAGGACTTGAATTTGATTGTGTGATTTTACCAAACCTTGGCGCACGCTTACCAACAGCTGAACGGCCATTACTCTCTTATATTCATTGGGACTCTTTTGCTCTTTGGTCTGTCGCACAGCAAGAGGATAATCAGATTTTTAATTTTTGTCATAAAGTAAATACCTGTCATCAAGCGCATGAAGCTGAACGATTATTGTATGTTGCATTAACGCGAGCTAAACAAACCTTGATTTTATCAAGAAATGAGCAAGCAAGTTCACCAAGAAGTTTTTGGAGGATGCTTGATGGAATGTTGATCGATGATCAAGCTTATGTTGATTTAACCTTACCATCAGGATTGATCAATCGTTTTGCAAAAATACCACAACACTATAAAGTTTCAGCTATGTTTTTTGATTTAGTTGCAATGAATAACGATCCTATCATGATAACAATACCGAACTTTTATCATGAATTACAGCGGATTGTTGGATTAGTCATCCATGATCTTTTAGCTTGCACAGAAACTTTACCGATAGAATCAACATTATTAACCAAAGATGCATTACGCATGCTATGGAAAAAACATGGCGGTCAGCCACAATACTTCCAGCAAGGATTAGATCAGTTAGGAAAATTAATTGTACAAATACATCGATCGAAACTAGCTTTAAGCATCTTTAATAAAGATCATCTCCATGTTTATCCTGAGTATGAACTCTTTTATATGAAGCGCAATAAAGTGAAAAAAATTATTCTTGATAGATTCATTCAAAAAAGTGATGGTCAATGGTGGATTATAGAATTTAAAAGTATGTTACAAAGCTCATTGACAAAAGAACAGATACAGGAATATCAACAGCAAGTTAAAAATTATATTGAAGTTGCACAAGCCCACCTTAAAACATCAGTTAAAGGCTCACTGTATTTTATTGCTGATGATGCTTTTGTGTTTTTATAACGTAGTCAGTTTAAACCACTAAGCTTAAAAACTTAGTGGTTTTGATCGTTAAGAATAGCTTAAATTAAGTAGCTTATTTTTATAAGATAGTACTGTTGTAAAAGAAGAATAAGCCAAAGTATGAAGAGCTAGTTTTTTGTAATTAACCGTAATATTACCCTCAGCTAGGGTTATAGATTGTTGTCCAATATAAACCATGGCTAATGAGCGAGCAGCTTTTTCTGCTATTTGGCATCCCAAAGAAAGACCGTCTTTTACAGAGAGTGCACCTGCTTTAATAGCAGAATATTGAGAAAAATTTAAATTTTTCATGTATAAATCCTCTAATATGGGGTTAGAAAAAAATCGTTCCATAACCAATCTATCACATTTTTTTTTCAAACGAAATACACTATGACAAGTACTTTTTACAGAATTATTTCATTTAAAC
>RFNU01000050.1 GCA_009927065.1 bacterium
CGGACAACCACAACAAGCACTACATTAAAATATATTCGTGTCATTGATGCGGTTGTCAAATTTTTTTCTGGGGATTATTGTAATTGTGTAATTGAGTATATATTATACATTGCGGTTGTTGTGGTTGTTGTGTACTAGTGTGGTTATTGCGGTACAGGATTATTTTTTGCTTTGACGACTTTTTATATTCACCACCGTTACCACACACACCACACTTTGTCAACCATAATTGTCAAAACAATTTATTTTATTCATTGTTCCTTTAACGGTAACGATATCTACGCAGGTCATGGTACCCTACGCCGAGAGTCCAAAAAAAAGGAGAATCTCCATTGTCGTTATAGGTGTCCGACACTACCATCCCCCATGTGGGACAGTTTAACTGTATCATTTAATTTTAACTTTTTCAATTCTAATCGTTTCAATCTTTTTCGTTCGTTGATTCTTTCACGGTTTTTTTGATAATACTCTTTGTGTGTATTTGGATTTCTTAGTCGGCTTTCTCTACACATTGTTTTATTATCTTTTTTTACAGTTCCATGCATTTTTGATTTGCTCATCTTTTCTTTTGTTTCCGATGATAATTTTCGTCCTATCATTTTGATTCTGATTTTATCTCTACTGTGTTGACCCATATCACCGCCTGTAACTTTAAAGTTTAAGTTATAACATTTGTCTTGTTCTATTTTTGCAATATCAAGATATTTTTGTTCTACTAACAATGTCTTGTCTATATCTGTAGATTCTAATATGATAAAATCAAATGAATTTGAACCGTATTTATTCCACGCTCTTTGTAAGAAATCATTGTGATGACAATTGTTATTTAATTGTCTTTTATGTTCTGTCCATCTATATTGTATATTTTGTGAACTACCTACATAGTATTTACCGTCAATCTTGTTTATTATCTTGTATATCCCGCTTTTTATTTGAATGGTAGTATTCAAGTTTTCTTGTTCGTTCACTATCTTTGTGCCGTTCATAGTGTCGTTTACTTTTTTCTCTTTGTTTTGCTCTGTTTCGTTCAAGCATTTCTCTAAG
>RFNU01000084.1 GCA_009927065.1 bacterium
CCCAGAAGAAAACCTGTAAAGTATAACCACGATGAAAATGAAATTCTACGCTTTTGTTCAATTTGAGACTGGTGAGGTTAGTCGTTATGGTAATTGTACAGATATTGGATATGTTACTGAAAGTATTCTCAAAAAGAGCAAAAACCAACTGGTCAAAGTGTATTGTTGTGGTAAGCATACTAAATTTGTTAAACGCAAGAATTTTGTTACTATCATTCCTCAATATTAACATATACCCACGATGAATAATAATGTTGTCCCCTGTCCTTTTTGTGGTTCGGTTGAAGTTGAAGTTGTAACTGGAACCGAGGATCGGGAAGGTTATCCAAGTCAATTGACTTGTAGTGATTGTGGTGCTAACGGACCTCAGACTTATTGTAAAGATCCACACGATAAAGATTATCACAAACTATTGAAACAATGGAATACCAGACATCTTTTCTAAAAAAAGCTGTTGACTTTGGCTGAGGATTGGTGTAGGATATATCCACGATGAACGAACAAGAAAAGAAATCATTCAATCAAGTTTCTGAACAGATTCGTTGGGTCAAAAACCAAAAGTCTCAAGCTTATCGGGAAAATCGGTTGGAAGATGCTAGAAACTTTCAGCGAGACGAAAATCAACTTCGTCAAATCTCTAATAAATTGCAAGGTCGTGACCTATCTTTTTTCTTGGGTAAAAGCATTTTTTCTCTGTAAAAGCTGTTGACTTCTGCTGAGGCTTGGTGTAGGATATATCCACGATGAACATTGAATTACTAACGGGGATTGACATTGGATTGCTAGCGGCGATTGCGATGGTGTTGGGACAATTTCTGGGAATTGCTCTCATTGTGTGGATTGAAAATTATTAAAAAAAGTTCGTTGACTTTGCCAAAGAAATAGTGTAGGATATATCCACAATGAACAACGAAATTGTTACTTACGAAGTTCAACTCGATCACCCTGACTTTTATGTCGAATTTCAAGCTCCGGCCGGATTGACGGAAAACGAAATCTTAAATTTTGCAATCGAAGAAATGACCCGCAAAACCGAAATTTGGAGCGTGAAAATCAAGAAAAAGGGTTGACTTCTGTTGAGGCTTGGTATAGGATATATCCACGATGAATGACGAATCAAGATTGAAAACATATCAAATTACATTTTGGATCAACACTTTTGAAGATGGAAACAATGTGCAGAGTGATTCAGACGCACTCATTAAAAAGTGGTTGAATGACTTTATACAATCACAGGCTCAACAGGATCAAAGTTTATCTGAGTCAAAATCAAACTTTACCAGCATTTTTAGTGGTGGTGTTGACAATGTTGAAATGATTCGGTCAATAAACGCTGATTAGTTAAAAAAAGTTGTTGACTTTTGGGTGGGGTGATGGTAAAG
>RFNU01000164.1 GCA_009927065.1 bacterium
AGACCTACCTTTAATGTCATTATTCCACCTCAAGGAGGTCACGGATATGACATCTATCGAGAACTCGGTGCAATTAACGTTCTTTTATATTCAAGAATTGAAAATGACGTTCAAAATCCCGATTTTATAACAGGAAATCAAATTGCAAGAATTGGAATTGTTCAGAATCCAAAATCATTTGGATCTACACAAATTATGTCCTTGGATAAGGCAAGTGCAGTTTATGCCCTAAGACTCACAGGAATTGGATATGATTCGGCAACTTTTGTGGCAGATAGTTATATTACTCAGACAATTGGAACTGGTGTTACTGCTGCTGGAAGAGTTATAAATTATGATCAAACAACCGGAGTTTTAAAGTATTGGCAAGATCGGTCAGTTGCAGGATTTAATACAGTCGGAACAGCACAGACCACTCCTCCATATGGATTTAACTTAAATCGTTTTACAAGTTCTCCATCTACGGGTGGAAGTTTGTCAATTGTACCAACTAATGGCACTACAACTCTTTCAATTAGTACAACATTTACGGGTATTTCTACTGTAATAAATAATAGAACATATTACTTAGGTCAATCTTTTACAAATGGTCTGGCAAATCCTGAAGTTAAAAAATATTCTGGCAATATAATTTACGTTGACAATAGACCGTCAATCACCAGATCATCAAATCAAAAAGAAGATATCAAAGTTATTTTGCAATTCTAAGAAATTATGCCTCAACAAACTAATCTCAACGTATCTCCATACTTTGATGATTTTAATTCTGACAACAATTATTCTAAGGTTCTATTTAAACCTGGATATCCCGTACAGGCAAGAGAACTCACAACCTTACAATCAATTTTACAAAATCAGATTGAAAAATTTGGGCAGCATTTTTTCAAAGAGGGTGCAAAAGTTATTCCAGGAAATACTGGATATAATGCACAATATTATGCGGTTGAATTAAATAATTCTTATTTGGGAGTTCCTGTTGAGGCATACGTATCACAATTAATTGGAACAAAAATTACAGGACAAACTTCTGGTGTAACTGCTGTTGTTGATAATGTACTATTTGCAGCAAATTCTGAGAGAGGTAATCTCACTCTCTATGTAAATTATCTTTCTTCAAGTACTGCAAATAATTCCACAAAAACTTTTTCTGATGGAGAAGGACTTCTTGCCGGATCAACAATAAATTCTGGTCTCTTAGGAAATAGTACAATTCAGGCAGGACAAACATTTGCAATTACTCTTGCAAACAATGCAACTTCTATTGGTTCTGCATTTACAATTACTGAAGGTGTTTATTTTGTAAGAGGGCAGTTTGTAAGAGTAGCAACAGAAACTTTAATTTTAGATCAATATAGTAACACTCCAAATTATAGAGTTGGATTATTTGTAAACGAAGAAATTATAACACCAGATATTGATGAAAGTTTAAATGATAATTCTCAGGGATTTAATAATTATTCTGCACCAGGAGCAGATAGATTTAGAATATCGGTATCACTTTTTAAAAAAAGTTTAGACGATTTTAATGATAATAATTTTGTAGAACTTGCATCTGTAAGTGCAGGTGTTTTAAAATCTCAAAAAACTACTACAGATTATAGCAATTTAACAGATGAATTAGCAAGAAGAACCTATGCAGAATCTGGAGACTATTATGTATCTCCATTTGACGTATCTGTTAAAGAGTCACTAAATGATCAACTTGGAAACCGTGGCATCTTTAATGTTGGTCAGTTTACTTATGGTGGATCAGTTCCGACTGATGATTTGGCAGTTTATCAAATTTCTCCGGGAAAGGCATTTGTTCGAGGATATGAAATTGAAACTATCAGTCCAACATTTCTTGACGTACCAAAACCAAGAACAACAAAAACTTTAGAAAATCAGGCAATTAATTATAATACTGGACCAACTTTAATTTTAAATAGAGTTTATGGATCTCCTGTAATTGGGATTGGAAATACTTATGTATTAAGTTTGAGAAATGAAAGAGTTGGTATTGCAAGCACAACTGCTCCAGGAAAGGAAATTGGTTTAGCAAGAGTTTATGATTTTAGATTAGAATCTGGTTCTTACAATTCATCAAATTCAAATATTAATCAGTGGTATATTTCACTCTATGATATTCAAACAATTACTGAGATTAGTTTAAACAAACCTATCACTCTTTCTGTTCCAACTTTTATTAAAGGAAATAATAGTGGTGCTACTGCATTTTTAAAAGAATCTGTATCAAATTCTTCACTATTAACTGTTTATGAAAAAACAGGGGAATTCATAACAAATGAGTCTTTTACAATTGATGGAATTGCAAATGGAAGAGTAGCAACTGCAATTACATCATATGGAATTTCTGATGTTAAGTCTGTTTATGGTGTTGTGGGATCTGGATCTACATTTACGGCTGATGTTCTTCAATCAACTGCATTTTTTGTTGGAATTGCTACAATTTC
>RFNU01000203.1 GCA_009927065.1 bacterium
ATTGTATTTCATATTTAAAGATAAGCCACATAAACCACCTCAACTGTCACCTATCTTTAACCCATGGTCTGCAATATATTGTTCTAATTCTTCTTCAGTATCTGCAATAACCATGGTCAAGGGGCTAGATGTGTACCCAGAGCATTGTAATGGTTGAATTGTAATTACCTTTGTATCGGCATCATAAATCATCCACCAGTCTAATTCCGTAGTATGCACCTCATCTGGAAATGGGATAATCTGTTCTGCGTTTACATTTTGATTGGAATAAATTTTCATATTAATTTGTTGTTACTGTCCAGCCTCTAGAGATAAGAGTAGCCTTATCTGTTATCCCTTGGCCAGTAGGTGAAGCATTTCCTGTTCCACCCAAATTCAAAATTCTAGTACCAGTTGTTTGTTTGCCAAAACAAAAGCTGCTAAGATTGCGTTTACTGCGTTAGCCGTTAAAAGATTATTTTCCGCCCTAAAATCACCCAGACTATTAGAGATATAGCCCGACACATTTTCTCCTGCAAAGCCTGTTAATTGATTTGAGTAGCAGTAAAACGACCGAACATAAACCCCACTTAAATTTGGAATTAATCCTGTAAGTTGATTTGAGTAACAAACAAAATTTTCTAGAAAAAAACAATCCCTTAAATAGGGAATCGATCCCGTGAGTTGATTATTGTTGCAACGAAAATCTATCAAATCAGTTGTTTGGCTTAAATTCGGAATTGATCCTGTAAGTTGGTTTGAATAACAATAAAAGAATTGTAAATTATTCAATCCACTTAAATTTGGAATTGTTCCTGTTAGTTGATTATTGTTGCAACGGAATATCCGCAAATTAGATAATAAACTTAAACTTGGAATTGATCCTGTGAGTTGGTTTGAATAACAAGCAAAATCTATTAGACTATTCAATCCGCTTAAGCTTGGAAATGATCCTGTGAGTTGGTTTGAGTAGCAATAAAATATTCTTAGATTACCCAATCCACTTAAACTTGGAATCGACCCTGTAAGTTGGTTTTGGAGGCAAGAAAAATTTTGCAAATCGTTCAATCCGCTTAAACTTGGAATTGATCCTGTGAGTTGATTGGAGTGACAAACAAAATTTTGTAATCTAATCAATCCACTCAAACTTGGAATCGACCCTGTAAGTTGATTTGAGTAGCAATAAAAATTTTCCAAATTATTCAATGCACTTAAGCTGGGAATAGATCCAATTACTTTATTATCAAAAAATTGAATATTTTTGAAATTACTATTTTGAGCATAACCAGACAGTGCTGTAATGTCATTGGAATTGCATCTAAACTCTTGTAAATTAGGAAAAGCAGATAAATTAATAGTTCCACCAAGTCTTGGAGAGCTTGTACCACAGATAATTTTTGTAACAACGGCGTTGTCATTTTCAAGCTCAATACCATTCGTAGTCCCCAGAGTCTTATTTACACTCACCCCGCTTGTGAGGGGCGTAGTTGTTCCGTCACCCCAGTTTACAGTCAATGCATCGGTGAAAGTCGCTACAAATCCTGTAACAATCTTACCAGAAGTAAATAAAAGGTTAGTCCAGAACCCAAGCTCAAGCCCAAATATGTATGGATTAATTAGGAAGCTCATAGTGTTCCTATTAAGACGACTTTTAAGCCTTTGCCAGCAGTAGTATTGCCAATCTGATCAATGTCGATAGTAATTTCAGAGTCGTTAGCAATAGAGGAATCTGAAATGACGGCGGGAGAAGCTGAGGTTAGCGAGGTTTTTTGAGTCGCATCTATTGATAGTTTGGTCGAAAGCACACTAGTTCCGTTTTCGTTAATGTCCACAATGATTGCAGAGCCTGTTGGGGCGAGATTAACCGAGGCACGGACACCAGTAAGCGTAAAAGCATAGGGGGATCGAAAAGTAACTTTGTTTGTACCTACTGTGAGATTGCTTACTTCATCAGAGCAAGCAACGACCAATTCAACAAGCCTTGCACGAAATAGTGGCATCGTTTGTTCCTAACT
>RFNU01000062.1 GCA_009927065.1 bacterium
TATGTCGCACTCATTATGCTGTAAAGTATATGAAGTTGTTCCAGCCCTTTGAACCGCTTGCCTTATATTCTTCCACAATTCATACTGACCAGAGTTAGTTCTTTGATTTCCATTGTTTCTGATATTTACTGAATTCTTTAGCCAGTTTCTACCAGATGCTATTGTGGGTGGGCTTCCAGCTGGAGTTGCATAGATATAAGCAACTGTGTCTGTAATCCCCGCTGTTGGTTGGCTTCCAGTAGAGTATATTCTTCGGTATTGAACTTGAGGACTCAAGAAACTTTGCACTCCAAAGAATCCGTTTTCTGCTGTTTTTGAAAATGATACGAATATGCCGTCGGCATCATAGTTAACATTTGCCGTGCCAGCCGCGTTTTGAATAGATGTTGTGTATATTCCAGTACTAACTGTAAAGGCAACATGGGATGAGATTGGCTCTTCTTGTACGCTTGCAACAACCTCATATACCTCTGGTGCGGAGGAATCTCCACCGCTATATGTTTTTGTGACTTCCGCAAGCCCATCTTTTCTGTTTACGGATATATTTGTTAAGCAAGGATTTTGCCAGAAATTGAAACAGAATCTGAGCTTCCGATGTCTCCAGTAACAACATTGGCAAGCTGGTAATGTTTGTTACTGCATATTCTATTTTTCCCCTATCAAAGTAGCGAGTAGATTCGCTCGCCTTAACAGGGAAAGTTCCTTTGAATATTGGGGCTGGCATATTAACTAAGGAAAGCTTTGACCATTCCCCTTGATTCATTGATGGAACAAGTGCATTTTCAGTTACCTTTTTAGTTATGGGTTCAATAAGGGTTGCAACCTTTCCATCACGGCTGTTTGTTTTTGGGTTTCTTTAACTATTGGATCAGCTGCCTTGAAAGCGCCACCACCTCCACCAATTCTTTGTAGGCTGGAAACTCCCTCGGATGCCTTGCCACCACTCATAGACTTTACCTTTGCTCCTAAAACTTGCGCCCCAGCAATCTCGCTAACTGCTTCTTCTGTAGGTCTGCCAGCTACCGCCAATGCACTTAATTGCCCAACAAGACCAGAGGTTGCATTTTTAGCTTTTTCTCCTTGAACTGGAAATTCTTCTAGAGAATTTTTAAGAATATTAAATGAATCTGTTGCACCCTTGACTGCAGTGCGAACTCCATCTGCTATGTTTTCAAATCCAGCCGTTATTGTTTCGTCAGCAAATGCGGAAATACCAGCCTTTCTTTCTGAAAAGTTAGCCTCCATGCCAGAACCTTTAAAGCCACCAACACCCATTAGACTTGCAACCGCTGGAAGCTTTGTGGCAAGTAGCTCTAGGGACGACTCAAACGCTGTTTGTATCCCAGCTTGCAAATAAGCTATTGGAGTCGCAAATGCCTTTACGAGAGTACCAGCTATAATAGATAATGATCCAACAATTGCACTTCCTATTCCAGAAAGTACAGCAGTAGATACATCTGCTTCTAGTAGCCTTTTAAGCAGATTAGAAGCAAATGTAAATGACCTTTGAAGCAAATCCTCTAATACAATTCCAGCAGTTTCAAACGATGCCTTCAAAAGATCAAATATCATTCCACTCTTAAATGCCCCAGTAAGAACCTCAACCCCAAACCTAATTTGTTCTCCTAGCTTTGCTCCAAATCCAGAAAGCATATCGCCCCCCTCAAAAAGCTTAAAAAGCTCAAGGATTGAAGGAGCTACTGCTCCAGCCATCTCAACAAAAAAACCTCGGAAAAATGACCCAGAGTCACGGAGCTTTGCGGAAATTTTGAAAGTTATCTGCATTTTTTGCCAAGATTGACCAAGCTGACTTTGCTTCGTTCCTAGCTCTGCGAATCCAGCCTCCTTGAATACTCCCTTTAGGGA
>RFNU01000150.1 GCA_009927065.1 bacterium
GATGTTCCAGCCGTATATATAGTTGTATCTACTGTATTGGTTTTGATGAATCCATAGAGAAAAGAGTTAATACTTCCTATGCTGGCTCTCTCTAGGGTAGTTGTTGAGATTCTACCGCTGAAGTGGTTATGGTGTCATATGTGACAGTATATGTGTCTTGATAGTTCTCGTCAGTAAATGCATTTCCGTAAGCAAAACTTTCCCTTCTGTTAGACGAAGAAAATGAATCTGTCTCCATCATAATTTTATCATATGGTGAAATATTTTTGCTTGCGCCTGTTGTTGTATATACAAGCCCAAGATTTTGATCTCCCCCACTAGAATACCCAACCCATTCTATTTTGAATGACTGTGACAATCCCTGTACATCCCAATACACCTTACTGCCTTGATTGATTGTTTTAATATTACTAAAAGTTGTTTGTGTGTCTGTGTAAACAATACGAGTATATGTGGCTTCACTATCTTCTAGGGGCCCATAAAAAGTTGCAGTTTCTTCCGTTGTTTTGCGAAGAGCTACCTCAAGTGTTGTTATTTCAGTTTTGTAGTTTACAAAATATGCTGGCAGATTAGGATTATAAGGATAGGTGGTTGTATTATTGACTACCGTATCGCTATTTGAGTAAAAATCAGTGCGTGATTCAATACCAGAACCATCAAATTGCGATGATGCTGAATTCCAAGAAGCAGTAAAGCTATATGCCGTTTTCTGTGATGCCTGTCCGTCTTGATTTGTATTGTCTATCAAGTAATCACCAGATATTGTTATTGCTCCATCTCCAAAAGCTGTAATTACTGACTCAGAATCAGTTGCTCCAGAATTACCCGATACCAGTCCCGAAGTATCCGCTGGTACTTCACCTCCAGTACACAGTGGATTAGTTGCGGCAGCCCAGACTAAGTTAAAACTATTAAATGCATTTGTAGAGCCAGTTCCTATTCTAGAATAACTATAAAGCCCTCCTTGTGCTTGTTGTCCTCCTCCCGAAGAATAACCAACAGCAGTTGTTGAAGAATATGAAATAATCCCATAGGCTCCAAAGGGACCGCAACCAGCCTCTGCTGAAAAAGTACTGCTGGTTAATGTTGCAAGAGCAGGTGATGATTGTGAGGAAGAAAAGGTGCGACTTGCGTAGCTCGAAGTGCTGGCACTGGTTAAATATTGTTGATAGGGCATTAGAATACCCAGTTATAAAATTGTGTATAGTTTCTTTCTCCAGCAACATATTCATCCGCATCTTCTTGTAGTGATGGAGCTATTCTTGCTTGAAGATGACCGCAAGAAATTGTTCTCTCGGTAATGCCAGCAGTTGTCATATATCCCACCATAATATTAAATTCTGTTGGTGCTGTGTCGGCTGTGGGCTGAACTGGAGTTCGTAAGGTTGTGTCCTTTTCAAGAACGCTTGATATAATTACCTTTCCGTCCGTTGTGCATTTTAAGTAAAAATAGTTATTTGAACTTGTAGTTACATTTGTTAATTTACCAAGCATATTTGATGGTAAAACTCCGTTAATTGTCCCAGCTTGAAATGTAACTTCATAACCAGATGTAACTGCACTAGCTATTGGAGTAAATGGGCAGAGAGTCGCCTCACCCTGTGGCCTTCCAGCCTTAACAGTAATTGTAGTTCCACCAACTCCTCTTTTGAACACGCCTCCAACTACTGACTGAAGCTGGCATTCACGAATGCTATCTATGATGTTATTCATCATATCAGCCGTAATTGGCTGGCCTCTTTGAACTTTTCCTATTAGTGCCATAAATTATGTAGGTAGCTCTGGAGCTGCTATGGCTGTTCCATATATATATGTGTTCCACCCCTGCTCGCCAGAGGCTCTAAAATCTTGTGTTACATCAAATGCCTGTCCTCTTTTCACATAGGATATTCCAACGCAAAGCCAAGTTGAACCTTCAATAGTTGCTGGGAAATCTTCTGTGGGTGTTACAATTCTTCCAACAGTTGATAGGTTTGTTGCTGAAGCAGAAGAAGAAGTTGTAAATGATCTCCTGTAAACAAGGTTTGGATTTAGATACGATGTAACACCAAAGAATTTATTTTGTGCGTTTTTTAGAAAATCCAGCGAAAGAACCATCATCATTATATATTACATTTGCCGATCCAGCTGCCGTAAC
>RFNU01000246.1 GCA_009927065.1 bacterium
CACGGCGGCTATCAATCGTTTGGCGGGGCCGAGGGCTAGGATCAATCGCACTTTCCCAGATTATTCAAGGGGTGGCAGGAATTAAAGTGGTTGATATAAATAGCGATAAATAATAAGATAATCAAATGCCTCAACTAAACTTCCTAGAAAAAGCGATTACCGCAATCAACCCCAAGTTCGGGGTCAAGAGACTTGCCGACAAGTGTAAGCTTACGGAATTAACCAGATTTGCTGGGGCGTATCCACTTAGAGACAGATTACCATCACGCCCATTATCTGGTGGCGAAGGATACAATTCTACTTACGAGCGCATCGAACTTATTAAAGCTGGTCGTGATCTCGAAGACAACAATCCAATTATTAGGTCGATCCTTCTGAAATTCTCGCAGTATGCCCTCGGCAATTTCCGCTATATGTCCCGCACTGGAGACAGGGCGGTTGACCAATCCTACGAGGATTACTGGTCGGCGTGGTGCAAAAAGTGCGACTTCTTTGGCAGGAATAATTTCCATGCCCTTTCCCATCTTGCTCTTCGTTCCGTACTTCGTGACGGCGATGTTGGCTTTGTTATCACAAGGCAAAACTCTATTGATGGGCAAGTCGATCCGAATTCGGATATAAGGCTACAAGCAGTAGAAGCAGATCGTATTGGAGGCATGTTCGATAATCCCACATCCAGCCAAGAGTATATTGGTGGCGTAAGATTCGATCAGTACGGACGCACCGAATCCTACAAGGTCTATCGACGGACGCAGGGCAACTTCTATACAGATGCACAGGAGATTCCAGCATCGTCTTTCCTATTCATTTACGATCCCCTTCGACTGGATGAAGTTCGTGGTCGTAGCCATCTGGCCTCTGTTATCAACTATTGCAAGGATCTTGCCGAAACCATGGATGCCGAAAATCTTGCCGTTAAGAACGCGGCTTTCCGCATTATGACAATCTCGAATGCCACTGGATCTTCTGATGATCCCGCATCCTACTTCAACCAAGCACAGACAGACTCCTACGGCAATACGATGAACATTGAAACATGCAGAGGGGGTCAAATCAACTATATCCCTACTGGTTCTGAATGAAGATGTTCGAGAGCAATCGTCCCTCTTCAGCATTCCAAGGCTATGTGGATTTGATCGTTCACATGATCGCACTGGCCTTTAATCTTCCCTTTGGATTCTGCTACGATTTGTCCAAGCTAGGGGGGGCCGACAGTACGGCTTGAGATGGCA
>RFNU01000093.1 GCA_009927065.1 bacterium
CACAATCTTCCAGTGCCCGATGATATGCCGTGGGTTAATCTTTCGCAAAAAGAGATTGAAGAACTCCGCAAACAAAAGCACACACTTACGGAATATGGTAGAGAACAATTAAAAAAACTCAAAGAAAAACAGGATAAAGAAAATACCGATAAATAAAAATGTCTGTTAAGACCGCAATTCTCTACGGACAGATTAGGTGCTCTTATGGGCACCTTTTCTATTATAAATAATAATGCGGTCTTAATAGAATAGAACTATGGTAAATCCTAACAGATTTTATACCTACGCATATTTGCGGAAAGACAGAACTCCTTATTATATTGGTAAAGGTAGTGGTAATAGATTATATACAAAAGATAGAAAAGAATTTAAACCACCCAAAGATAAATCCAGAATAATCTTTCTAAAACAAAATCTTACGGAGGAAGATGCATTTAAGCACGAAAAGTATATGATTGCTGTTTTTGGTAGAAAAAATAATGGAACTGGAATATTAAGAAATAAAACTGATGGTGGTGAAGGTCCTTCTGGTGCTATTAGAAGTGAAGAATATAAAAGAAAAATGAGTGAAGCAAGAAAGGGAGAAAATTGTTATTGGTATGGGAAAAAACAATCTCAAGAAACCCGAAGAAAAATTAGTGAGACACGAAAAGGCACAACTCCTTCCCAAGAAACTAAAACAAAAATAAGTGAAGCAAAGAAAGGTAATCCACAATCTGAAGAACATAAAAGAAAATTGAGTGAGGCAAATAAAGATAAAAGATGGTGGAATGATGGTTGCGGAAATACTAAATTTGCTGAAAAGTGTCCCGGACCAAATTGGGTTTCTGGTCGTGGAAAACTTAAAAAAACAAAATTACTATGAGAACACTTACCAAACTGGAACATAGGCACTTGAAAATAAATGTTTTTTGTCGTATAATAACCGTATGTTACACTTATGGAGAGATATCAAAACAAATGATTGCACTACTCAACAAAATACTTAACCGATTTGGATTTCAATTAGTTTCAACAAAACCAGTTAAACCAGACACAAGGTTGGTAGACGCAACTGTAAAGTTTATGAATGAAAATCCAAAATACTTTGA
>RFNU01000175.1 GCA_009927065.1 bacterium
TTCATTCCTAAACAAATATGCTACATCTTTTGAAAAATAATATCTTAACTTAAATTTGTTTAGACCAGAAATCCATAATTTTTCTTTTCTCAATTTTATCCTTCTAATATTTCCAGATGGTTCAAACCACTTTGGTTTCTTATAATATAAATGCATTCTATATGAAAAATCAGAATTTACTCTTTTAAATTTACATCTAGATACGATATTAGGAGTCAGTTCCAATAACTCATTATATTCACCAATAGTGTCTATATCTAAAACTAATAAATCACTGCCAGTTATTATTGTTCCATATCCTGTAGTAAAACTTTTCAGTAAATCTTTTTTGAATCTACTTTTTTTTGAAAATGATTCATTAAAAGAATTCAAAGAATAATAAGTTTCTACTTCTGAAAATAACTTATCCTTTAATTCATCTTTACAATATTCAATAGGATTGATGTAATTAGGATCTTCTGAAAGTTTTCCAATAAAAGATATTTTTGAATCTCTTGCATTATCAACCAAAAAGTAATGGTAATTACTAGATAGTTTATCAATTGATAATAAAATTTTTTCTTTATAATTTTTAAAATTTATTTCGTTTTGTTTTAAAAAAATCATTTTTTATATTGAACAATTAAGCATAATAATCAACCACATGGTAATATAATGTTGTCTGGGTTGGAGCTCCTTGAGAAGTAAGCCAGGTTACCTGGGCTATTGAATTATTCCCATAGGTTGAGTCATTATCAATCAAATAACTAGTAAACTGCATTGTCGATGATCCAAATGTAAATGTAGTATTTACATTTGTAAAATTACCAAATGAACCAAATAGAGATCCATTCTGATAATAATATAAACCGGAACCTGAATCAGTTGCTGTTACTTGAACATTAAGAGTTTTAGGACTGTAAAAGGAACCAGGAGTTATTACGTTTCCAGCAAGATAATTTGAGACCGTTTGGTTGGAAGCAACTGTGTAATCACGATAACCAAATACATAGGTAGTAGTAAATATATTACTTTTCCCATAAAAATCAGAAAGACTTATAGTACCACTTGAAGGAACTCCAGCAGCAACTCCATAATATTCATTAATTCCAATGGGATTTGACCCTCCAAATTCATTTTGAACGTTTAAAAGACTAATTGCACCAGAGGATTGAAGGGCCATTTAAATCAATCAATTCCAAGGAAAGTTTGGGGCATGTACTACAGATCTATTATGCTCAATTTGATCCCATAGTCTCTTATTCAGTTTTTCGTGATCTGTGTTTTCATTT
>RFNU01000059.1 GCA_009927065.1 bacterium
AATCAAGATGACATCTTTACTCACTTTGGACATCAACCAAAGGTATCACAGATTCTCATTTATTGCCTTGATTTTCTGCCTCGCACTAAAGCAGTGATTCAAGGTGATTGGATTGGTTTCGGGAGTGGAGCAGATACATTCACTCCTAACACAATCACCTATAAGTTTTCTTCACCAATTCGTCAGGATATTATCATTGCACCACACACAATTTACTCTGGTGCAGATGATATTCGTGAGATGACTGCTGCTCCTTTGTTGAAGAAACTGAACAGCACTCAAAATTGTCTGTTTGTTCAACCAACCGCAACAATTTGTCCTTATCGTGATGATATTGAAGAGTTTTGTGGGTTTGCACGTCAAATGAGCACACTCTGCACCTTTGTAAGTGACAAACAAGCAAAAGAACTCAAAAAAATCATCAACTCTTACATTCGTGAGGGTAAGGAGGTTGACGAGCACGAAATCGCAGAAAATTGTGATGTTGACATCAATTTAATAAGATTTTGGAAGTTGATTGAGTCTATTAAGATGGATTTGTTCTTCTATATTGAATCTGATGATAACATCACTTGCAAAATTGATGGCAAAGATTCAGAGCACGAAGGATTTGTAATGCACAATGACTTTGGAAGTTACAAAATTGTGAATCGTGATGAGTTCAGTCGAATGAACTTTACACTTGCAAAGAACTGGTGATAATAAATACATAAAAAGTATTTGTCACCATGGCGGAAAGATCAGCAAAAAGAGAAAAACTATCAAAATTACCTGAGCAAATACAACAGGTAACACCATATTATAAAAGAACTTTTGAAGAGTTTGTAGGTATTTGTGAGAAGGTTGTGTATGGTGGTGAAAAGAAAAAACCAAAAGATACAAGAATGACTGTAACTGCATCAGATAGAAAAGCAAATACACCAGCATGGCAAAACTATCAGGCAGGCAATCCAGCATATAAAGCAGCAGCACATTTAACAAAAGAAGAAACTGAAACACAAGCACCACCAACACCAGAAGAGATAAGAAAAATCAGAATGATGCAGAAACTTGCACAATTAAAGCAAATGGCAAGTGCAAAAAGGTATCAGTCTGATGTTGCAAGTCGCATTGCAAAAGAAGAAAAAGAAAATATGTGACACTCTGAGAACTGGCACAATATTCTGGCACAGCACTCAAAATCTTCTATTGTAGTTCTGTTGAGACAAACAACACCCAATGACTACTGGCATTTTCTTCCTGCTCGCTTACATTATGGGAGCAGGGCACATTATGTTTTTGCATCGTCTTCTCAAAGACAATTCCTAAACTGTCCACAGAGGCACCTGTGTGCCCCCACAATGCCCTTATACTATCTTTGTTGACAAACCACACAACACCAATGATTTCTTTTCCATCTCGTCAGCATCACATTGCACAACTCTATGATGCCTGCAAATTGATTGTTGACACTTACAAAGAATCTGATGTCTTCAATGTTTATTCTAATGAAGGACTTGAAGATCACATTAACTTTGCTGCCACTGCTCGTGAAATTATGTCGTTGATTGCTGAAGGTGACATCAAATGATTACTGCAATTCTTGGTGGTGTAATTCTCTCCATCTTTGGTGTTATGTTCTACTTGGAAGATCGTGATGGTGGTGGACTCTATGATCCCGATCCTTCTGCATCCGCCCGTTACAAACAACTCAAAAAGAAATGAAATACGTTGTTCAACTCTATGTTGGTGGTAAAACCTTCAACGAAGAAGTGCAGGCAATTAGTCCTAAAGATGCACGGGAGACTGCACTTGCAAGAAATCCTAAAGCAAAAGTTGTTGCAGTAAATGTGAGTTTCAAATGA
>RFNU01000088.1 GCA_009927065.1 bacterium
CTGGAAAGAAACTGGTAAAAGTTCTTATGGTGTGATTGCACAAGAACTGCAAAAAGTATTACCAGAACTCGTAAAACAGGGTGAAGTTAAATCAGTGAATTATAATGGTATTATTGGTGTTCTTATAGAGGCAATCAAAGAACTTAAAAATGAAGTTAGAGAACTTAAAAATTTAATTGTATAAATAAAAATGACTTAATCCAAATAAGATTATACGAAAATGGCCATTAAAATTTCAGGAACAACTGTAATTGATGATAGTCGGAATCTTGTCAATATTAATTCTGGACTAGGTGTTGGTATTCAGTCAGGTGGAAATTCTGTTGGAACTGGTATTACAGTTCTCAACTTTGTTGGGACAGGAAATACTTTTGCTATTAGTGGAACAACTGCTAATATCAGTATTTCTGGCGGTGGCGGATCTATTGGGACCACGGGAATTACAACTCAAACAGTTTTCTCCAATCCAAATATTATTAGTACTGATATTGCTTTGACAAACCCAAATCACAATTATGGTATGTTTGGTCCAGTCTCTATTGGTGCCACCGTTACCGTTACTGTTGGTGCTGGTAATACCTTTGTTATTTACTAAACAGGAACATAAAAAAATGAGCACTTTAAAAGTAAATTCGATAACAGGAACAACTGGAGATACTCCAGTTTTTTCAAGAGGAGTTTTTATTTCAACTCCGTCTGATCCAACAGGAATATCGACACTAACTGCATCTACCGTTAATGTTACTGGGGTGGTTACCGCAACCACTTTTATTGGTAGTGGTGCAAATCTTACAGATTTAACCGGTGTTTCGATAAAAAGAGCTTTCGGACTATCATCTATCTCCTAAAAATCCATGCCATCAGTAATTAAAATAGATTCAATTCTTTCAAATAGAGATTCTTCTAATTCTCCAGTAATTTTTCCATATGGTATGGAAATTGGTTCTGGATATGCATTGACATGTGCAGGTGGAATGAATATTTCAGGAGAATGTACATCTTTAAATTATAGCGGATCTGGAGCATTATTAACAGATTTGCCAATCGCCACAATTAGTAAACTCCTTGCATTCACCACTATTCTTTAATTTCTTTAAAATTATGTCAATTCTTAGAGTCGATAGTATTGTAAATAAAACTGGTGATGGACGACCACTTTTATCAATTGGTGCGTCTATCTCTGCTGGTTATGCACTTACTGCTACTAATATATCAATACCAGGAAATCTTTATGCAACCTCATTTTCAGGAAATGGTTCTGGACTGACAAACTTAATATCTACAACAAATTCCCAAGCACATGCAATTAAAATGCTTGGAATTTGGTTTAGTGATTATCGTTTTTGATGATATAATAGTTCAAGTACATATATAGATACATAGAACAAAAAAACACTAACAATTAATTTCGGAGAAAAAAATTATGGCACGTCCAAACATCGTAGGTCTCGGAACAATCGTAGGATTTACAACAGCTAAATCAACAGCAAATGCATCTGAACTTGTTTTTCTTGATCATCCAGCCGCATCATTAAATAAAGTAATAAAAGTAAATAGTATTATTGTTACAAATACAACATCAGCTCCAGTAAATGCCACAATTTCTTTAAGAAGCGCCTCGGGAGGTGGTGGAACTGCATTTAAATTGACAAATAGTACTCCTGTTGCAGCATATTCATCTCTTGTTGTAATTGATAAAGCATCAGCACTTTATTTGGAAGAAAATAGATGCCTAACTATTACATCATCAAGTGCATCTGGACTTCTTGATGTTACATCATCTTATGAAGAAATAACATAATAAGAGAAAATATAAATTACATAAAAACTAAGGAGATTAAAGATGTCTAAATTTTATTCCAAAAATGGAGAGGAACCTCAATTAATCCCATTTTTAATTCTTCCAGACGGAAGAACTAGAACCGGAGATGATTATACTGAAGAAGAATTGCGACTTTGTGAATATACTGGTCCCTATGATGTCCCAACATATGATAAAAATTTTGAAATACTTCAGTGGGATTCTGAGAATTTTGAATATAAAGTATGCAATGTGGACGATGAAACTTGTATGAAGTATATTCGGAATTATAGAAATTATCATCTCAGAATTTCTGATCGATATATGATTGAAGATTTTCCAATTTCGGATGCATTGAAAACTAAAATTAAAGAATATAGGCATTGGTTAAGAAATTTCCCACAAAAAATTGAAAGTGGAGAATCTGAAATGCCAAGAAATTATGATGACTTAAAAAATTTAGTAGATTCAAAAATACCACCAATTCTCAATATATCAGAGGAAATTTAAGATGCCATCACCAAACAAATTAAATGTTGTCAGAAAAATTAGTGATAAAAACTTTCATTTATTTGTAAGTGGTACTATATCTAACATCCCCGACAATGTGGTGGGTATTGCATCTACTACGGTTAGTTCAGGTGACATATGTTTGGTTGGTTCAAAAAGTCTTAAAACTAATAATATTTCAGCAAGTGTAGCTATTCAGGCTTATGGATCTCAAAATGGCAGTGGCGCCAGCGGCAGACATGATAGTGGTGAATACCATGCCGAAACTTTCTATCCCGGCGGTACCGGAAACGGTGGAGGAAATTTTTTAATTTCTTGCCTATCGAATTTTGATGTTGGAAACGGTTGCTGGGGTGTGAGTGCAGCAAGCACTGCAACAACTTTAAAAAACCAAAACTCAAATAGTAATTGGTTTTTGTTAGCATCTTCTCCACCATCGGCCACCAATGCCCACATAAATGGACCACACATGCCGCACACACATCATCATGGTAGTCCGGGAGCAAACGCCCCAGGCGTTTTATCCCCATTATCTTGCACATACGCTGCTAGGGGACAGAGTGGAACTTGCGAGGATATATTTACATCTTTTACATGCACCGCAGGTAATCTAGTAGGTGGTGGAAATTGCAGTGGATATCAATTGTCTCCATATTGTAGTAAATTGGTACCAGCAAATTGTATATGTGGTGGCAAAGGTGCTACTTCATGTCCTGGTTGGGTTCATGTTAATATTAACACAACTTCTTCTAAATAAAATCTTATAAATTAATGAAAAAATCTTTATTATGGTATTTTACGAATATCCCAGAGGAAATTTGCAATTCTTTCGAAAAAGATATGGATTCTTATGATGATCAATTTGAAAATTCAACAATATCGAATAATATTATAAATTCAAAAATAAGAAAATCAAAAAATGTTTGGATTCCAACAACGCATTGGATTTATGGATTTATTTGGTCTTATATATTAAAAGCAAATCAAGAAAATTTTAGATATGACATAACAGACATTGATGGACAATCAATACAATATACTTTATATGAAGATGGTGATTTTTATCAATGGCACACTGATGATGATTCAAATCATTACTCATCATTTTCTAAACCAATTTCAATGTCAGAGGGACAATTGATTGGGGATTATTTGACACTTCAAACAGAATATTCAAGAAAAATTTCCTTTTCTTTATTGTTATCAAATATTGATGATTATGAAGGTGGAAATTTTCAAATTTTAGATGGAAATAAATCAC
>RFNU01000087.1 GCA_009927065.1 bacterium
TTGACAAAACTTCTCTAGTGCCCTATAATACATAAGCAATCAAAATGACTCAAATGCAAGAAGAGTATCTGACAAGATGCGTTGTGGACACCCTCAAAAGAACAGTATATTTGTATTCTAACGAAGGTAGTGAGAGGAAAGTGTCCTGTGATACTGTAGATGAGTTTATGAATGTATTACAATATGTTCGTAGCACATTAGAAGAAGATAAATTAGTATATACAGGCCCCTGATAAAACATAAAATGTCATTACTATCACAAAAAGACAGACAACTTGCTCTCGAAGCACTAGATTTCTACTTATTCAGTAAAGGTAATGATTTTACCGAAGAAAAGAAAACAGAAATAAATGCTCTTCTGAATTGGGTTAACTTGGAATACTGTAAGAATGATCATAAATCTCTGGTATAATCAAGATATGAATCAGTGGAGATGGACGCTTACAGACCCATCCACTTTTGATATGGAATCGGGGCAAAGTTTAAATCTCCGTGATGCGATGAATGACGTTGTAAATACTGTTGAATATCTTATCAGTAAATCAAAACAAAGTGAGTAATATTACTCATAAAAATCATACATAAAAGAGTAAGCAAAAATTTTTACTCGTGGATTATTTTCACGCATTTCTTTTAAGTTATTCTGTAATGATATGTGCTCTTATTATTAAAATATCCAGATATTAAACTTTACTTTTGTAAATCCAAAACCTCCTTCACCGGAGGTTTTGTCGTATGATAAATAACTTATAACGGAAACTATAAGTAATAAAAAAATGGGTCTCTCCAGATTAGATAATTTTCTTAAGTCAGTACGTGGTACAATTTTATATGTTGACCCTAGTAGTCTTGACTCGACTGATAATATTGAAAATCAAGGAAATAGTTTAACACGTCCATTTAAAACAATTCAAAGAGCACTGATTGAATCTGCAAGATTCTCATATCAGATTGGTCTGGATAATGATAGATTTGATAAGACTACGATTCTTGTTTATCCTGGAGAGCACACTATTGATAATCGTCCTGGTTGGATTCCAGATGGTGCGAATAATTACAGGCTTCGTGGTGGAGAAACCTCTAATGATTTTCCACCCTTTGA
This sequence comes from bacterium, assembly GCA_009927065.1. Classification (GTDB taxonomy): domain Bacteria; phylum Pseudomonadota; class Gammaproteobacteria; order Berkiellales; family Berkiellaceae; genus LLD-282. The sequence continues at coordinate 1,103 of RFNU01000087.1, forward strand.
TTTAACAACAACCTTTGATTTATCTTCTCCCGACAATCAACTCTATAAGCTGAATAGTATTCACGGTGGAGTAATCATACCTCGTGGTACTTCACTTGTTGGACTGGATTTAAGAAAAACAAAAATCCGTCCCAAATATGTTCCGAATCCAACAAATGATAATATTGAAAGGTCTTGTATCTTTCGTGTGACTGGTACTTGTTATTTTTGGCAGTTCTCACTATTTGATGCAGATCCAAATGGACAGTGTTACACAGATTATACAGATAATTTATTTGTTCCGAATTTTTCACATCATAAACTTTCGTGCTTTGAGTATGCAGATGGTGTAAATGATGTAAGTATTTCTGATGCTTTCCAAACTTACTCTACAGATCGCACAGATCTAGAAATGTATTATGAGAAGGTTGGTCTTGCATATGGGCAAGCATCAGGTCGTCAAATTCAACCAGATTATCCCTCTTCGGGTCTTGATATTCAACCAAAAATTGGTGAGTATCGTATTGTGGGACCAACAGGAGGTAATATTGGAATTACAAGTATTCGTGCTGGAGATGGTATCACTCCGACCACAACCATTACTGCAACATTAGAATCTATAACCGGATTGGATGTTGATACCGCATTCCGAATTAATAATGTATCAGATAACGATTATAATGGAGAATTTGTTGTTACAAGTGTTCCTGCAACAAATCAGATTACCTATCAGGTTCAAAATGCACCAATAAATGCTCTTCCTTCGGTCACAGGAGCATCTTTATCTCTCAAAACTGATACTGTTGCCTCTGCATCTCCATATATTTTTAATGTTTCCTTGCGTTCTGTTTATGGAATGTGTGGAGTTTTGTCGGATGGTGATAAGGCAACAGGATTTAAGTCGATGGTTCTTGCACAATTTACAGGAATCAGTCTACAAAAAGATGATCGTGCATTCGTTCTTTATAATACAACCACCGGACAATATACGGACAGCACTGTTCCCGGAAATGAGAATTTAAGTATCAATTCAAGAGCAGTTTATAAACCGGCATATGAGAGTTTTCATATTCGAACCATTAATGATGCATATATTCAAAACGTATCTATTTTTGCAATTGGATTTCATTCGCACTTTAATGCAGAAAGTGGTGGAGATCAATCAATTAACAACTCCAACTCCAACTTTGGATCAAAGTCACTTCTTGCATCCGGATTCAAGAGAAATGCATTCCCAAGAGATGATGTAGGGTATATTACTCACGTAATTCCACCAAGAGAAATTGAAACTCTCGAAGGAACGATTGAGTTTATTGGAATTGATGTTGCAAAAACTGTTGGAGTTGCAAGCACAAGTCGTCTATATCTTTATAATGAAACAAATGCCTCAACTCCACCACAAAATGTTCTTCAGGGATATCGAGTCGGTGCAAAGACAGATGATACTCTGAACGTATTAATTTCGAATTCTGGATCGTCTCAAGAGTATTCGGCAAATATTGTAATGCCAGACACTCAAGGAACTGCAAATGAAACAATCGCAATCAAATCCTTTCAGGTTGCACAGTCTATTGCGGGTGTGAGCAGTATTACCTCAAATGTCTTTACACTCACACAACCTCATACTTTTATTAAAGGAGAATCGGTTCGTGTAAAAAGTTTTACTGGAAATCTTCCCGATGGAATTATTTCAAATATAACTTATTATGCGATTACTTCTGGAACCGGAATAACATCTACCACACAAATTAAACTTGCAAAAACACCAAACGATGCAATTAATGATACACCAATTTCAGTAAATAATAAGGGTGGAATTCTTACAATCGAAAGTCGAGTTGTTGATAAAACTCCTGGTAGTTTTGGACATCCGATTCAGTATGATACTTCTCAAAATAACTGGTATATAAATGTTTCTGCTGCATCTACACAAAACAGTATTTACTCTACGATTGTTTCATTGGGAACTACTGCTCTTGGAGCATCCACACCCAGAACATATCTCTATCGTAAAGTTGATCCAAGAAGTGTTCTGGATACAATTTATAGACTTCGTTATGTAATTCCTGCATCTGCTGGTGTTACATCTGCAAGACCACCACTGGACGGATTTATTATTCAAGAATCCTCCACTACAATTGGTTCATCAGACGCAGAAGTTGCCAAGGCATTTAGTCCAACAACGGTCTCAATCTCAAACGAAAATGAGATAAGAAACTTTCGTATTATTTCGAATGCAAGTTGGGATGGAACATATGCATATTTTGATACAGAACTTCCTCACGAATTGTCTATTGGAAGTCAGGTAAGTATTCTAAATGTTGTAAGTTCTGCAAATACTGCGGAACAGTCAACTCCGGATTTAATTTTGGTTATAGTGTCGTTGGAATCTCAAGTCTCAAACAGTTTACTGTAGGTCTAACCACAAATCCAGGAACCTTTGTGAATAATGTTTCGACTCGAACAACATCACTTCCAAGATTTGTTCGCAAACAATATAGAGAAACTTTGATTGTTTATAGAGCTCAACAAATTGAACCTTATATTCCCGGAGAACAGGATGGTGTATATCACTTATTAGTTGTAAATGCATCGAATAGTCCATCTGTTGCTCCTTTTACGGGATTGCGATTCTCTCAACCTATTCAAAATTTATATCCACAACTGAATCGTGATAATCCAGTTTCGGATCCAAAGGCAGCAACATCATTTGCTCTCTCAAATCCAATCGGTCAGGTTGTTGTTGATGATCCACAAAGTAGCATTACAAAAGAAAGTTTAAGTAAAGGTCTGATTGATTTTGGTGTAGGAGTTGGACTTACAGATATTGTATCTTCCAGTACTGGAATCGCACATACATTTCATACTGCAATCGATCACGGATTTAATCCAATTACATCTGTTGGTATTACAAGTGCCGGTCTTGCTTATGGTGTAGGATCTGGTGGAGTTGAAAATCTTTATAATGCAAGATTGGTTGGATTTGCAGGATCAATCACAGGAGCAAATGCAACTGCAAGAATCACTGTAAATGCATCTGGATCCATTACTGCGGTTAAGATTATTGATGGTGGTTCTGCATATGGAATCGGAAATACTCTTGCGGTAGTTGGAGTCGCAACAACATCTGGATTCGTGCAAGGATATGTAACTGTAACCGGAGTTTATAGTCATATTGGAGAATGTCTCACGGTTGCCGGAGTTGTTCCTGCTGCTCTGAATGATTATAATACTGTTTATAAAATCACTGGTATTGCAACCGGAAATATAAAACAACTTCAGGTCGAATCTGCATCAGCAGTTGGAAATGCCTCTACGACTGGAATTGGAGTTACTGTAACTGCATATTCCCGAGCAATTAATGCAGGAAAATCAATTGATATTACTACACTTACTTATAATAACACAACTGGAATCTCAACGATTACTACGATTCAAAATCACGGATTATCAGTTGGAAATAAAATTACCATTGGTGGAGCAAACTCTTCTCTCTTTAATTCAGATTTTCTGGTTAAAAAGGTCAATAGTCTGGTTCAATTCGAAACCTTTGTTGGAATCGGAACTACATCTCCGGCCACAACAGGAACAAAAACAATCTATATTAAGGCATTTGGATCACAAGGAGGAACAGTTACTACAGAAGATGAGAATATTGCCGGAAGATTAGAACCACAATATGCAGGAATTACAACAACTCTTTCTTCTGCAATCAACACTGCAACGGTTGATAACTTTAATATACAAAATATCACCAGTTTAGACTTAAATATTGGAGACTATTTACTGATTGATTCTGAAATAATGAGAATCAAAACAACAGTCACAGGAAACCCTGTTTATGTTTTTAGAGGGATTTATGGAACAGATGCATCTACTCACGATAATGGTTCTGTTGTTCGTAAAATCAAACTTCGTCCGATTGAATTAAGAAGACACTCTATTATTCGTGCATCGGGACATACCTTTGAGTATGTTGGATTTGGTCCAGGAAACTATTCCACGGCATTTCCAGATCGTCAAGATAGAGTTTTATCAGATCAAGAGGAAATACTCTCTCAATCCACCAAAGTGGATGGTGGTCTGGTTGTATTTACAGGAATGAATGATCGTGGTGCATTTTATGTGGGAAATAAGAAAGTAAACTCTGCAACAGGACAAGAACAGGTTTTGATTCTCCGATTCCGACTGTGACCGGAGAGGATATTTTATCTGCAGTGAGTATTGGATTTGATGCTCTGACTCCTCTTGAAATTTCAGTTTCTCGTTCTATTCGTGTTGAAGGTGGAACAGACGGAAAACTCATCTCTGAATTTGATGGTCCGGTAATCTTTAATCAAAAGATTACCTCAAATGCACCTGATGGAATTGAGGCAAATAGTATTTTCCTTCAGGGAGATGCAACAGTATCACGTAAATATACTGTTGGAGTCACACAACCAACAGTTTCAGGAAACCCTGGAGATATCGCATACTATACAGATCCAAATCGGGGTGGATATGTTGGTTGGATTTATACTTTAGAAAATGATTGGTATCGTTTTGGAAATATAAGCATTTCTGAAACCGAAAATCATATGATTTTTGATCGTGTCGGAATTGCAACTACCAGTGCAGGAACTTCTAGACTTGTAATCGGTGCGGGTTCTTCACTCTTCTCTGTGAATGCAACTGGTGGTGTTGGAATTGGAACGACTGCAAAT
>RFNU01000086.1 GCA_009927065.1 bacterium
ATATCCAGTTTGTCTAATACTTGATGAAGTATTGTCGAAAATCCTGGAATCAACTATAATTGTGGAGTAGATAAACTTCAAATTGTTCCGGATAATGGTGTAATTTTAGATTATGTTTGTGATTCTTTTGGAAGAATCTCTAGAGTCAAAATTTTGGATAATGGTACCTGTTTCCCAGAGTATCCATCAATCACTATGATATCAGATACGGGAGTGAATGCTTCCTTCCGACCAGTATTCAGAGTTGTAAGAGATCCGATTGATCCTGCTCTGACCAGAGACAATCAGAAACTCATTCAGGTGACCGATCTTGTCGGTCTCAAACAAACTGGATACATAGGTGGAAGACCTTACTATGGTGCTGTTTTCTATGAAAACGGTATTCGTTATGCAGGATACTATAAGACGGTCGGAACACTCATTCGTGTTTATGATACTCTTCAAGAAAGCATCACGGCAGAAGTCACAACTGCTCCAAGTGCAATTGAGAAGTTTGGTACCGATAACAATAGCAACAATCCCAGACTCAATATTCCGGGAACCCCCACAAATCTCATTTAATTTTTATACCTGATGGCAACTGCACAAAATACTGTTAACGATAGATCTGGTAACACAACTTCTAAAAAAACATATACAACAAATTGTATTGGAAGTAACGATCACGGATCAATTACTCTCGGTCATCTTCATAAACCAGGTGATGTAATTGCCGATGTTTTAATTCAGGCTTCTGATGGAAGACATTCGATTGTTCTAGATAAGGATGGTCCCAGAAAAGGATGTACTCAAATCACTGCTCCAGGTAGAATTTCAATTGTATCGGGAGATGATAAAAAAGAAGCAGAAGATACTTTCGTGATTTGTGCAAAAAATGGAAACATTGACATTATTGCAAGAAATGGTAAAATTAGAATGCAGGCAACCGATATTGAAATGGTTGCTGTGGGTGAAGGGGGAAGCAAGGGAAATATTACAATGAATGCAAGTGAAAATATAAAAATGGACGGAAAAAAAGTTTTGGTAAATGCCAAGACTTTTCTAAAACTAGCAAGTCCAGGAAATGTAGAAATGGCAGCAAATAGTGGTATGAAAATATACTCATCAATGATTCGTCAAATTACTGATGCAGTTGCAGTCAAAGATAGTAAGGTTGGTGGAAAGGATTTTCAGTCTAAAGAATCTTGTAAATAAGGAGTAAAACAAATGTCAGATTGTGTGGATGATATTGCAGTAGGTGGACAACTTGTTGTAGGTGCTGGTGTACCAGTTGCCCTTGGAGTTGGACCCACAAAAATCAGAGGTTCTTCTTTTGTAGAAGGACCATTACAGGTTGGTGCGGCACAACAATTTTCAGCAGCACAGGCATCACTAATGGTTGGAGTTTCGGCAAATGAAGATGTAAAAACTGCACCAATATATTCTCTTTGGTGTAAATTGATGGCAAGATTTGAAAGATTTGTAAGAGTAGATGAACTTCTAAAATCCAGGTTTATTGAGGCAGATATTGTAAGAACAAGAATTCTTCAGGCATCAATCAAAAACTTTATTATTGACCATCCTACGAAACCAGAAAAGAAACTCATTCATTCTTGTTTAGAGGGTCCAGAAAACGCAGTGTATTGTCGTGGAAGAGTTCTGAATCGAACAGAAATTGAACTCCCAGAATACTGGACAAAATTAATTGATGAGACTACGATTACAGTCTCTCTCACTCCAATTGGAGCACATCAGGATATTATTGTAAAAAGAATTGGGAATAATAAGGTATATCTTCAGTCCAAATCTGGAATTCCAATTAATTGTTTTTATCATATCTTTGCAACAAGAAGAGATGTAGAAATATTGATTACTGAGGTTGATGCATAATGGCATTTTCATTTCAAAACTATGGAACATTTACGGGTCCCGGAGCACAATATAAATTTCGTCAAAATGATGATTTTACAAATATATTTGAGGACCCGACATTTAATTTAGATGATGTCTCAATGGTGCTCTTGAGTTCTCCATCAGATTATGTTTATCTACATTTAAATGGCACGAGCACTGCAAATGTAACTTTAGAAAGAAGCACGGGTCCGATTGCACAATTTTTTGTTGATGCAAC
>RFNU01000095.1 GCA_009927065.1 bacterium
AAAATATAGGTTACTAAAATGGCATCTTATTTCCGTCAGGTTCCTAACTTTGAATATGTAAGTCGGATTGCAGAATCCAAGAACATATCAGATTATATACAAGTCAAAAATTTCTTTAAGAAGGGAAGTCTTCGTCCTGATATTTTTCAGGAACTTGCATTTTTTGAGAAGTATAAAATTCGGGGAAATGATCGTCCTGATAATGTTGCAGAAGATTTTTATGGTGAATCAACTCTTGATTGGGTGATTTTACTATCAAACAATATTATCAATATTCAATCAGAATGGCCTCTTCTACAAGATGATTTAGATCGTTATTTGGTTGAAAAATATGGTGATTATGATATTCTTATAATGGTATTCATCACTATGAAACTTCAGAAATTAAAAACAGTCAAGGAGTTACGATTGTTCCTTCAGGTCTTGAAGTAAGTTCTCCATATTCAGTAAGTTATTATGATTACTTTATAGATTCTCAGGTAGATACGGGAAATATAGCAGTTCCTGTGACGAATTATGATTATGAGATTAAAATAGAAGATGCAAAGAGAAATATTTACTTACTCAAACCAACATACTTGAATATTGTGATTAATGATATGGATAATATTATGCCATATAAAAAAGGGTCTTCACAATATATTAGTGAAGACCTTAAACGCGGTGATAATATCAGACTTTATAGTTGATTTTTATTCTGCCAGTTTTTGAAAATATGAGAGGCATCATCTTCGTCTTCACTTGAGGAATCCAAAGAATTGAATGTTTCTTTGATTTCATCAGATTCAGAAGTATATGATCCACGATCATTATCCTCGTCTTCAACTTCCTCATCCATACGACGATTTGTTGATTTCTGTCCCAATACCATTTTCAGACGTTTTTCAAGTTCTTCATAGGACTTGAATTGATCTGGTGCGGTAACTGCTGTGAGAGAATACTCTTTCTTCCAGAGTGCTTCCAGAGCATCATCATCATCAAGAAGAGGTTCTACAGAACCAAACTCAGACTTATCATAATTCCAATAACCATCCTTCTTCACAATCTTCAGTTTGAAGTTTGCTCCCT
>RFNU01000163.1 GCA_009927065.1 bacterium
GACTGAATCTGTTAAATTAATTTCTGTAACCCCAAATGCAGAAAGACATATTGCTTATTGTGCTCGTGTCAGTAATCCAAAAAATCAAAGCAATCAGGGTTTTGAGGGTCTGATAAAGTATTGTATTAAGAATCAACATTGGAGCATTTTTGAACATGCTTTTCTTACAGTTGAGATTAATACCTCGCTTGCGATTGCTACGCAAATCCTCCGTCATCGGAGTTTTACTTTTCAGCAGTTTAGTCAGAGGTATGCAGACAGTACAGAACTTCAACTTGAAATTCCTGTACCTGATCTGCGGAGACAAGATACAAAAAATAGACAAAATAGTACAGATGATCTTGGAAGTGATCTAAAAGAAACTATGAGTTTGATGATCAAAAAGCATTTTGAAGAGAGTTTGAATATTTACAATCTTCTTCTTGCTCAGGGTGTCGCAAAGGAATGTGCCCGTTTTGTGCTTCCACAGGCAACACAGACACGTCTTTATATGAGTGGCAGTATAAGGTCTTGGATACATTACATCGACCTTCGTAGTGCTCACGGAACTCAGGCAGAGCATAAGGAAATCGCAGAGGCAATTCGTTGTATCTTTACATGTGAATTTCCAACAATCTCTTCTGCTCTCAATTGGACTCGTGATAATTGTGACCCATGTAATTATCAAAGCGCAATTACATTAGAATAAATACCTCTGTATATTATTTGTAACAAATGGCAACTTATCCAATTGTAAATAAAGAGACTGGTGAAAAACAGGTGATTGAAATGAGTGTTCATGATATCACTGAATGGTATAAAAATCATCCAGAGTGGCAAAGAGATTGGTCAGAAGGATGTGCTTCTGGTGTAGAACTTGGTGAATGGATGGATACACTTGTGAAGAAAAAACCTGGATGGAACGAAGTTTTGGATCGTGCATCAAAGGCTCCTGGATCTAAAGTAAAACCAATCTAAAAAAGAATGACAAGAAAGAGAAGAAGCAACAACGATTACCAACCCATCGGTGCTGGTCTCACTACCAAGCAAGTAAAAAGAAAAAAACCAATCAATTCAGAATTACTTTTAAATATTGAACCACTTACAGAAAATCAAAGAAATTTATTTGCTTTGTATGATGAAGGAAAACATTTAGTTGCTCATGGTGTTGCTGGTTCAGGAAAAACTTTTTTATGCCTCTATAAGGCACTTCAAGATGTTCTAAATGAATATACACCATATGAAAAAATTTATATTGTAAGGTCTCTTGTACCTACTCGTGAAATTGGATTTCTTCCTGGAAGTCACGAAGACAAATCATCACTATATCAAATACCATACAAAAATATGGTAAAGTATATGTTTCAGATGCCATCTGATGCTGATTTTGAAATGCTCTATGGCAATTTAAAATCTCAAGAAACAATTAGTTTTTGGAGTACTTCATTTATTCGTGGAACAACACTTGATAATTGTATTATTATTGTTGATGAATTGGAAAACTTGAATTTTCACGAACTTGATAGTATAATTACTCGTGTTGGTGAAAATACTAAAATTCTTTTCTGCGGTGACGCATCTCAAAGTGATTTGGTAAGATTAAATGAAAAAAATGGTGTGATTGATTTTATGAAAATTATTCGTGCGATGCCATCATTTGGAATTGTTGAGTTTGGTGTTGATGATGTCATAAGGTCTGGATTAATTAAAGAATATCTTATTGCGAAAATGGAACTTAATTTATGACATTTATTCATCATAATTTTTTAGGTGATCTTGAACTCGAAAAGAAAGAAACAAATGGTATTCGTCTGTATCATCTTCCCGATGGTCAGTGGGTGCCTTCGATTACTTCTGTAACGTCTTTTTACAATCGTCAAATCTTTGCGAAATGGCGTGAACGTGTTGGACTTGAAGAAGCAAATCGTATCACAAAAAGAGCAACCGCACGAGGCACAGATTTTCACCAGGTCTGTCAGGACTATTTGGAAAATAAGGAACTGAACTGGGACGATTATCAACCTCTCTCAAAGTTTATGTTTTATCATGCCAAATCAGAACTTGATAAGATAAATAATATTCATGCGATTGAAAGAACTCTTTACTCTGAATATCTTGGACTTGCCGGAAGAGTCGATTGTATTGGAGAATATGATGGAGAACTTGCAGTTATAGACTTTAAGACTTCTGAAAAAATAAAACCCGAAGAATGGCTTGAGAACTATTTTGTTCAGGAGATGTTTTATGCCTCCGCATACTTTGAACTTACTGAAATTGCCCTGTTAAGTTGATTACCATTATGGTCACTCCTGGCGGAGAAGTGAAGGTATTTGACAAAAGAAACAAAGGGGATTATATTAAGTTATTAGTTCGTTACATCAAAGAATTTGTACATCACAATACTGGGGCAAAGAATGGAGAATGAATTAGAAAAAATACTTGAAAGTAAATTTTATTGTCCAAATAAGTTCGCACAAGAGATTGAAGATCTTGTTCTGACTCACGAAGATATGAATTATATTGATGCAATTATATACTTTTGTGAAAAAAATAGTCTCGATGTTGAGTCAATACCTAAACTTATATCAAAACCACTGAAAGAGAAGATTAGGTATGAGGCAACGGAACTTAATTTTCTTAAAAAAACCTCCCGTGCCAAATTAGTCTTTTAATTCCATTTTGGGGGGTAAAAATTTCCCAGGAAAAAATTGCCTCTATTACTTTTTTTGAAAATGACTCCCTTTGACTGCTATAAAACCTATCTGGCACTCAAAAATCATTTTACAAAAGATTCTTATGATTATTACAAATATTGTAAAAAGA